>JANOGJ010000094.1:0-5224 GCA_031405995.1 Acidobacteriota bacterium | reverse complement strand
CCGCTCAAGGAGCGCGTCGTCGATCGGTTTTATGATCCGGTGTCGAAGCTGCTAAGGCTGATCGTCAAGGAGTGAAGGCGCGATTCTGTTGCTGCTAACGACGATGTGTAGGGTTTGCGAATACCGCCCATGTTGGCACTTCGTCGCTTGACAGTCCCAGGAGAGTAGCCCGTGAGAACGACTACCGGCATCGTGCTGCCGGCACCGCGCAGTTTCCGAAGAACGAAGAGGTCTGCTCGGCCCGGGAGCCGCTGGTCAAGGACCATGGCCGCATGCTCGCCCCGCGCCGCAATCGACATCGCGGCCGCCGCGTCGGAAGCAACTGTCACATCGAAGCCGTGCCGCTCGAACAGCCGCACGGCATACCGGTTCAGGCTCCCGTCGTCGTCCACGCACAGCACGGCGGGCTTGGACTGTGAGGGCTCCAGTGGCGCGTCTTTGGGCGCGACTCTCCCGCGCGGACTCCGCGGCGTTCGCGCGGCATCAGCCGGGTGTGTCGTGATCACGGTGGCCCCTGCAGAACTTATGTGTCAGCCCCCCCCGCCTGTCAAGTTGTTCGGTCAACACCGAGGATCGGTGAGCAGATCTGCCGTCAGCCCGCCGACGGCAGATCCGTGTGGCGGAAGTCGTCACCCACGAACAGCAGCGAATCGCCCGTCGAGGCCGCCGTGGCGTAGGCCAGGCAGTCGCCGAAGTTGAGGGCGGCCTTGTGGCGGCCGCGGCCGTAGCGGGCGAAAGCATCGGCGGCGCGGCGCCACTCGGCTTCCCCGAACGGCACGACGGTGATATCGAGCTCCTCGACGAGCGCCTCGACCTCCCGGCCGGAGGGGCCGCCACGCCGACCCGCGAACACCAGGCTCGTCTCGACGAGCGTCGGCGCGCCCACGCGCACCGTGTCCGCTTCGAGGATGCGATCGACGAGGTCAAGGTAGCCGGGCTCTGAGAAAAGTACGGCCACGAGCGCTGAGGTGTCCAGCGTCATGGCCGCTACACGCCCTCCGGCCCGTACCCGAGAATCGCGTCCTCTTCCTCGCGGCTCAGCCGATGGCCGAGCGCACCCTTGGGAATCGACGGCCAGATCTTCGACTTCAGGAGCCGGAGGAGCCGAGTGCGGCGCTCGTCAACGGTCGGGCGCTTGAGGCGGCGCCGGCGTTCCTCCAGCGCCCGGCGAATCGCTTCCGTCTTGGATTCGCCGGTCAGCTTCGCCACCTCCGCTGCCAGCCGCTCCACCTGGGCGTTCTTGAGGTTCAGGGCCATGAATTACACCATGGTATAGCACCGATGGTGTAGTGGTGTAAACCGAGTCGCTCGGTGCGGCACCGCGTAGAATGCCGGCAGCACATGCGGATGGTCACTCAATCGGAACCCGTGACGCTGGACGAACTCCGGGCGCTGCTCGGAACCCGCTTCAGCGATTTCGTCAAAGGCGTCGTCGATCTCCGACGCAGCGTCCTGCTCCTCGATGCCGACATGCATGCCGATCAAGAAGCCGCCCTCCTGGCCGAAGGATCCGCGCAGGCCGACTTGTGGGGCATCAACCTCTATCCGGGTCTTCCGGAATCAGAGTGGCTGGAATTCGATTCCATGATCAACCTGCGGCCCTCGTCCGGGAATCGTTCCCGCGGCGTCGATGACCCCGACAACCGGGAGGCGATCGCCGCACTCGTCCGCAGGCTCGTCAGGCGATGAGTGTCCAGCATCGCGATCTGGCCGCCGGACGCTGGTGGGAGCTGTCGCTCGCCGCGCAACTGGGCAATATCGGCAGCGAGGTCAGCCGGGCGACGCGGTGGGCATCGAAGAACCCGGCGCTCGCCGAGGGCGCTCTCCACCGGGCGCTCGAATTGTTCGACTTGACCCTCGACGATCCGCGCCTGCGCCGGTCGCCCCCGCGGCTCCGTGAAGTGGCCAGAGCCCGGGAAGTCGTCGCGGATTTCTTTGCCGGACCCAACCAGTACCAGTCCACGGCGGCGTCGCTGCAGAAGTACTTCGACGCGTACGTCATGGCGGCCCGAGCCGGGAACGAAGGCTGATTGCCGCAATTCATGCGGCGCTTCACAACCCGAAGCGCCCTACGACTCCCCTTGACGCCCGGCCGGGCGAGCCCGCCGACTCGACCGTCCGCACCCAACTGAGAATCCTCGAGGAAAAGGGCCACGTCCGGCACCAGGAGGAAGGCCTCCGCTACGTGTACCTGCCGGTGACGCCGCGACGCGCCGCGAGCCGCCTCGCCCTACGCCATCTCGTCGACACCTTCTTCGCCGGCTCGACCGAACAGGTCGTCGATGCCCTGCTCGGCGCCGACGCCAGCCGGCTCGGCGACGCCGAACTCAATCGCATCGCGGCCATCGTCTCGAAAGCCCGGAAGGAGCAGGCGCAATGATTCGCGTGACCCTGATTCTGGCCGTGGGCCTCGTGGCGACGTCGTTACTCGCGCGGCGATCGGCCGCCCTGCGCCATCTCGTCCTCTCGACGGCGATCGTCTCCGCGCTGGCGGTGCCGCTCGTGACGCTCGTCGTGCCGTCGTGGAACGTCGGGCTGGACTGGGCGTGGATCGCATCACCCCAAGTGAGCGCAGTGCCGGCGGGCGGCGTGACTCCCGGCGTGTCTGTGGGAGTCGAGATTTCGCGCCCGCGTGGTGCGGCGCGGGCGACGGCCGAACCGTCGGCCAACCTCTCGCAAGTGCTGTTCTGGATCTGGATCAGCGGCGCCGTGTTCATGCTGGCGCGGCTCCTCACCGGCATGGCCCGGCTGACGTGGCTGGCCTCACGCTCGCCACTGGTAACGGCGGGCGAATGGCCCTCCGAGACGGCCCGCCTCGCGCGTGAGATCGGCCTTCGTCGCCACGTGCGTGTCCGTCAGAGCAGCCATCCGACGCTGCTCGTCGCGTACGGCGTCTGGAAACCGACCGTCATCCTGCCGCGAACCGCGTCGCATTGGTCCGGCGAAAGCGTGCGGATCGTGCTCGCTCACGAGCTGTCGCACATCGCGGCCGGCGACTGGGTGACCGGCGTCGCTGCCGAAGTACTCCGCGCGGTCTACTGGTTCAACCCGCTGACGTGGATCGCCTGCTGGCGTTTGCGACACGAAGGCGAGCAGGCGTGTGACGATGCGGTGCTTCGCGCGGGCACGGACGGCTGCGAGTACGCAACCCACTTGATCGCGTTCGCACGGGAGTTCGGCCGCGCGCGGGAAGCCGGGTGGCCCGCGCCGGCGATGGCGAGAACGTCCAGTGGCAATCGTCGTGACCGATGCGTCAGGCGTCGTCCATCGCACTCACACCGGGATCAACGGCCAGTACGAGCTCCCCGGCCTTGGCCCGGGCCAGTACGACTTCGAGGCCACCCTTTCCGGCTTCAAGCAGGAGCGCGCGCCGCTCTTCCTGAACGGCCGGGCTCCGATGCAGCGGGATGTGGCGCTCGCGCTCGGGTCGCTGTCGGAGGAACTGACGGTGAGCGGCTCGGTGGCGGAGGCTGCGCGAGGCGACGCACCTCGTCCGGTGCAGTCCCGATCCGCAGGCTACGTTCCCCGGCCGTGCGTCAGCGAGGCGGCCGGCGGCGACATCAAGGAGCCGCGCAAGATCTTCGACGTGAAGCCGCGCTATCCGTCGGACCTCATCACCGGCCAGGTCGCCGGGGTCGTGTCGCAATGGCGCTTCACGCCGACCCTGCTCAACTGTGAGCCGGTCGAGGTCGAAATCAACATCACAGTGAACTTCACCGTCGGCAGGTAGCGCCGCAATTCATGCGGCGGCTCAAAGCCCGAGCCGCCCTACGAATACCCCGTCCCGGCACGAGCGCTTGACGTCGCGCCCGGCGTACTGCTACAAGTTGTAGCGCTACAATGAGTCGCGCTAAATCGTCCCGGCACCGCACCCTCGGCCAGGCCGAACAGGCCGTCATGAACCACGTCTGGTCCCACGGGCCGGTGAGCGCCGAGGCGTGCCGCGAGGCCCTCGCCGCCTCCTGGCCCATGAAGGAATCGACCGTGCGCACGGTGCTCCGCCGACTCGAGGAGAAGGGCTACGTCGCCCACACCGTAGAGGGCCGCGCGTACCTGTACCGGGCCGTCCACGCGCCGATGACCGTCGCCACGCGCGCCGTGCGCAACCTCATCGATCGCTTTTGCGCCGGATCCGCTGAAGCGCTCGTGATGGGGATGGTGGACGACGAGGTGCTCGGACCGCGGGAGCTGGATCGGATTCAACGCCGGATCGCGCAGGCGCGGAAATCCAAGCGATGAGCCCCGCCGACCTCGACGCTCTGGCGCGCGCGATCCTCGCCGGCCTCGCCGACGCTGCCGTCAGAGGCCTCGTGCTGGCCGCCATCGTCGGCGCCGGACTGGTCGCATTCCGCATCAGGCGAACGGCCGACCGGCTGGTGGCGTGGCGCATGGTCGTGTGTGCGGCGCTGGCGATGCCGATCGCGGGATCGATGCTGCCGGCGCTCTCGGTGCCCGTCCCGACTTTCGCGGAGTTTGGCGCGCAATCCGGAGCCTGGACGTTGTTCACGGTCACGGCCAACGGTGCGGCCTCCGGCGCGCCGGCGGTGCCGGCCCACATCGCGGGGGTGGCCGTCTTGCCGATGGCGCTTGCGCTGTACGCGGCCGGCGTCCTCTTACTCGGCGTGCGAGCGGCTCGCGGATGGTTCGCCGCGCGGCGGCTCGATCTGGCGGCCGACTCCATCGATGACGCCGCGATCGGATCCCGCGCCGCAACCCATGCGTCAACCGTCGGGCTTCGGAGTGTGCCGCGGCTGTCGGAAACCGCCGGCATCGACGTGCCGGTGACTCTGGGCGTGCGGCGTCCGGTCGTTGTGCTTCCGGCATCGTGGCGCGGCTGGCCGGCGGCGACGCTCGACGCCGTGTTGATCCATGAGCTTTCGCACATTCGCCGGCGCGACGCGCTGACGCAACAGCTCACCCTCGCGCTGCGCGCCGCGTTCTGGCCGAGTCCGCTCGGGTGGTGGCTCCGCCGGCACCTGGCCCATCTCGCCGAAGACGCCAGCGACGAGGCCGCGCTCGCCGGCGGCGTCGAGCCGGCGCGCTACGCCGACATCCTGCTGGGGTTTCTGGTCGCCGTCCGCAACCGGCCGCGTCGCGCCGAGTGGCACCTCGCGATGGCGCGGGGCGCCGGCGCCCGGCGCCCCGGGGGACGAGTTGTTGTAAGGGAAGGGGGTGGTGCCCGGTGGCGATCGAAAAGGGCCACAGTTGTGCGCGCGGGGGGGGC
>JANOGJ010000559.1:0-4048 GCA_031405995.1 Acidobacteriota bacterium | reverse complement strand
AATCTCGTTCACGGCGGGCGCCCGATCGGAGCCGGTGACCGGCATGGTCTACCTCGCGATCAGCAAGGACAACCAGAGCACGCCGATCCAGCAGACCGATCCGGAAGGGGCGCCGCTCTTCTCGGCGTTCGTCCAGGATCTCAAGCCCGGGACCCCGGCGATCATCACCCGTGACAATCGCGGGCACCCGGTCAAGAGCCTGGCCGACATCCCGGCCGGCGAGTACTGGGTCCAGCCGTTCGTCAACGTCTACACCCGCTTCCCGCGCGCCGACGGCCACACGGTGTGGATGCACATGGACCAGTGGGAAGGACAGGACTGGAAGCGCTCGCCGGGGAATCTCTACGGCGATCCCGTCAAGGTCCGCATCGACGCCGGCTCGACGTCGCCGATCCGGCTGATCGCCGACAAAGTCATCCCGCCGGTCACGGTGCCGGCCGACACCGAGTTCGTGCGCCGGATCAAGATCCAGAGCCCCATCCTGACGAAGTGGTGGGGACACCCGATCTTCCTCGGCGCGACCGTCCTCCTGCCGAAGGGCTACGACCAGCGCGCGGACGTGAAGTACCCGATCGTCTACTCGCACGGCCATTTCTCGCTCGGCGCGCCGAACGGCTACGGGCGCGATGACGCGTTCACCAAGTACTGGAACGCGGACGGGACGCCGCGGGTGATTGTCGTCACCCTGCAACACCCGTCACCGTACTACGACGACTCCTACGGCGTGAACTCGGCCAACAACGGGCCGTTCGGCGACGCCATCGTGCAGGAGCTCGTTCCGGCCGTTGAATCGAAGTTTCGCGCCATCCGCGAGCCGTGGGCCCGCATCCTGACGGGCGGCTCCACCGGCGGATGGATCGCGGCGGCGTATCAGGTGTTCTATCCGGACTTCTACGGCGGCACGTTCGCGCTCTGCCCGGACTCCGTCGACTTCACGTACCACCAGATCGTCAACATCTACGAGGACGCGAACGCGTACTTCATCGATCGCGACTGGATGCGCATCGAGCGGCCGAATCAGCGGCGGCCCGACGGCAACATCCAATCGATGATGAAGGACGAGAACTGGTACGAACTCGTGGCCGGCGACGGCTCGCGGTCAGGCGGCCAGTGGGACATCTGGGAGGCCACGTACGGCCCGGTCGGCCCCGACGGCTACCCGAAACGCCTATGGGACAAGACGACGGGCGTCATCGACAAGTCGGTCGCGGAGTACTGGAAGCAGCACTACGACCTGCGCCACATCCTCGAGACCAACTTGACCACACTCGGGCCGAAAGTCGCGCACAAGCTCAACGTCTACATCGGCGACATGGACTCGTACTACCTCAACATGGGCGTGCGTAAGCTGGACGAATTCCTGAAGCAGCGCGCGAAGGACCCGCCGTTCACCGGCGAGATCGTGTTTCAGCCGATGGCGCCGCACTGCTGGGGCCCGCGCGGCCCCGATCTCATCGCGAAAATCGTCACGCACATCGAGCGGTACGCGCCGAAAGGCGCGGATGTGAAGAGCTGGAAATAATGGAGGGCGGGGCTTTAGCCCCGCCGGCAAGCCGGGTCTAAAGACCCGGCCTCCATTCTGACTATTTCGACCTGGCGTTGACGTCGTAGTAACTCCGCAAGCGCCCCGCGCGGAAGTCGACGACGAACAGCCGAATCGGATCGAGCGCGCTCGCGCGGCCGTCCGTCCAGGTATTTGAACCGTCGTAGCCGAACCGCGCGGACACCGATCGGATGAACGTGCTCGCCTCGTCCACCGGCAGCGTCGAGACGTTGTCGGCAAACCGATCGAAGAGCCCATCCTGGAACAGATACTGCTCGACGTTCGAGACGTAGAACGCCGACACCGTGGCGGCCCGATCGGCGATGTACTTGCCCACCGCCCGCAGCGCCTTCGGTCCCGCGAAATTGCCCACGACCGGCACGATGAGGTTGCGCTCCTCGAGGCCCTTCACGAAGCGGAAGTTCTCCTCCGTCGCGAGATACCCGCGGGCCACGCCGTCCGCGTCCGTCTGGAGCATCAAGTCTTCGTAGGTCGGGAAGTTCCCACCAAACCGGGCGCCGCTGATGCCGGACGGCGCCGTCGAGTACCGCAGGCCCGGGCCCTCCCAGAAGAACGCGAAATAGATGGCTTCGAGCTGCTCCAGATCGGCCGAGGTGAGGCCGAACTTGTGCCGGTCCACCAGGTGGGCGCGAACGTCGGCCAGGTTTCGCACGTACTGAGCCTGGTATTCGGCGTCGGTCATCTGGACGCGGGCGAACGCCGTGAAGAGGTCCACGACCGTTGCCGCCGCGCCCAGGCCCGCCGGCCGCTTTTTGGAAAACAGCCGCGACAGGAACTCCGCACGATCGGCCGACAACTCGAAGAGCGCCTTGTACATCAGGTGCTGCAGCAGGTTGCCGCGACGGATATCGACGATGAACGCCATCCGCGGCTGAGTGGCCACCATGTAGGTGAAGTTCTGATCCGGCGCGACGCCGAGGTACACGCCCCCCGGCTTGACGGCCCTCTTCAGCGCAGGAATCACGTACTGGAACGTGTGCTCGTTCGAGACGAGGTTCTCCGACCGGAAGAACCCGGCCGGCTCGGAGAGATCCGCCGACAGCCGCCAGAACTCCGCGTCGCCGAGCCGGGCCGGCAGCGACGCGCTGACCCGCGCGCGCTGGCCGGTCGCCGCCGGCGCGGCCAGGCACAGGCCGGCGAAGACGACGAGCGCGAGAACGACGCGGCGCGCGAAAGGATGCACGAACAGACTCTACCGAATGCCGCCCCGAATCGTCACGTCCTGATACGTTCGGATACGGCCATCCGCCACGTCCTTGAGCAGTGGCCGGATCGGGTCGAGCACGTTGCTCCCGCGCGCTGACCGGATGAACGTACTGGCGTCATCGAGCGGCAGCGTCCCGACGTTGGTGTAGAACGCCGGCCAGGCACTGTTCTGAAAGAGGTACTGCTCGACGTTCGACGTGTAATACGCGGTCACGGGGGCGTTGCGCTCGCTGAGCCAGGCGCCAACCGCCCGCAGCGCCTTGGACCCAGCCACGTCGCCGACCAGCGGCACGATCAGGTTCTTCTCCTCGAGCGCTTTCAGCACCTGGTAGTGCTCCTCGCGACCCAGGTACGCATGGTTGCGCCCGTCGACGTCGGACGACATCTGCAGATCGGCGTAGGTGGGCATGTTGCCGCGGCCCCCGCCCCGGCCGCCGCCGCCGCCCTGGCCCGACGACGAGCCGTAGGTCAGGGCCGGACCGAACCGGAAGAACATGCCGTAGACGTACTGGATGCCCGGAGCGTCGTCGGGCGTCAGCGCGAATCCGTGGGTCTTGGTCAGGTGCTGCAGGATGGCCTTGAGGTTCTCCTGGTACAGCGCTTCGTCGGGGAGCACGGCGGCATAGGCGCCGAACAGATCGCCGGCCGTGGACGCGGCGGTCAAGCCCTCCGGCCGCTTGCGCGAAAACAGGCGCGAGAGGAAGTCCGCGCGATCGGCGGACAGCTCGATGATCGCCTTGTACATCAGGTGCGCATGCAGGTTGCCGCGCCGGATATCGACGATGAAGGCGATCTTCGGTTCGAGCGCGACGATGTAGGTGAAGTTCTGATCGGGCGCGACGCCCAGATACACGCCGCCGCGCTTCAGCAGCCTGAGCGCCGGCACGACCTGCTGAAACGGCCGCTCGTTCGACACAAGATTGTCGGACTGGAAGAAGCCGTTTGGCTCGGAAAACTCCTCGACGATCCGCCAGAATTCCTTGTCGGTGAGCCGCGGGGCCAGCTCGAGCGCCTGCGCGCGCGCCGCGAGTTCAACGGGCGGCCCGGCCAGGACGGCGGAGAACGCCGCGGCCAGGGCCACGAGCCACACCGCGCGCGGCCACCGGCGGATCACATCAGGCATGGGACTCCTCTAGCGGACCGCGGGCGCGGCGCACCCGTTGACCTCGGTCGTCATGACGCCCAGACTCGTCGCGAATCCGCCGGGCCCGGTGAGCGTCCCCCGGCCGCCGCCGCGGTACGACCGGATGAATGTGCTGGCCGCCTCGAGCGGCAGCG
>JANOGJ010000558.1:0-5676 GCA_031405995.1 Acidobacteriota bacterium | reverse complement strand
TCTCGCACGACCGTGCGCACGGCGTTGTTCTCCGCATCGAAGAGGCTCACCGTGACCTCGGCATCGCCGCTTCGAGATACACGCTGCTCCCGACTTTCAGCTTCGCGCTCGATGCATGAGCCTCCAAGGACACGCGCCCGCTCAAGGAACCCCGGCACCCCCCGCACCCTCCGAAAACCAGGCGCGAGGCCTAGTTAGTCATGTAAGATGACCAACTAGGCTCCATGGCTCATTTCAACATTGCTGAGGCCAAGGCTCGGCTCTCCGAACTCGTCGAGCGCGCGTTGGCGGGAGACGACGTCGTCATTGCCAGGGATAACAAGCCGCTCGTGAGACTCGTGCCGCTCGGGGACCAGGGCCGACCGCGCAAGCCAGGGTCCGCCCGCGGGCAAGTCTGGATCGCTCCGGATTTCGACGCGCCCCTTCCTGACTTCGACCGGTACGTCTAGGCGTGGCCCTGCTCCTCGACACCAACGTCTTTCTCTGGTGGGCCGACGACTCGGTGCGCCTGTCGACGAAGGCGCGCCGGGCCATCAGCCGGCGGGACGAGACGTGCTTTCTCAGCCTGGCCAGCTGCTGGGAGATGGCGACCAAGATCGGCCTCGGCCGCTTGAAGCTCATGCAGCGTCTCGACCGATTCATCGCCGAGCAGATGGCGCAGAACGGGGTGCATCCCCTGGCCGTGACGCTGCCGCACCTCGCGCGCGCGGCCGAATTGCCCTTCCATCACCGCGATCCGTTCGACCGGCTGCTCGCCGCGCAGGCGATCGAAGAGGGCTTGTCGATCGTGTCCGCCGACGCCGTCTTCAAGAAGTACGGTGTGGCGCGCGTCTGGTAGCGCGCGCCGCCGGTTCTACCGCACGATCTCCACCAGCGCCAGGTCGTCCCGCGCGCTGATCCGCCGCACCGCGCTCTTGAGCGGAATCCGCTCTTCGACCACCACGCCGGTCACCTTCAGCAGGACTTCATCCGTCGTGCCGTCCGTGTACTGCACGGCCACCGTCAGCGGCAGATCGAAGAGATCGCCGATCTGCTCGACGCGCACCATCGCCGACCGGCCGTCGGCGGCGACCTCCGACGTCAGCTTGACGCGCGGCACGGTCGCGCCGCGAATCCAGCGATCGAAGAACCGGCCGAGCTTCATCGGCGTGCCGGCCTCGAACGCCGCTCGGAGGTCGTCCGTCCCGGCTTTCTGAAAGCGCCAGTCCTTGTAGAACTTCCGGATGCCCGCGACGAACGCGTCGTCGCCGATGAGCTGGCGCAGCATGTGGAGCACGACCGCGGACTTGTTGTAGACGATCGCGCGGAAGACCCGGCCCTCTCCCAGGATGTGGCCCAGGCGGTAACCAAGCGAGATGGGACCCTGCGCGAGGATCGGCGTCGACGTCCGCCGCATGTCGACGATGAGCGACCGCAGCGTGGCCGGCCCGCGATCGTGCCCGGCGTATAGCGCGGCGAAGTACTGCGAGAGCCCCTCGCTCAGCCACTGCTCGTGGTAGTTCTTCCAACCGACAGCCTGGCCCCACCATTGATGGGCGACCTCGTGCGCGAGAAAAAAATGCGGATACGCGGCGTCGAACGACACCGGGTCGCCCGTCCAGGAGTAGGGCGTCGTCGGCAACGGCTGGTGAACGATGGCGAAGTAGGGCGGGCTGTGGCCGCCCGGCAGGTTGTCGTCGAGCGCGGCGAGGGTGAAGTCCGGGTACGGCGCCTCACCGACCGCGTCGGCGTAGAAGCGCAGCATGCTGGCCACTCTCGCGGCCGTCTGCCCGTTGCGCCTGGCGGTGCGCGGGGTCGCGACGATCTCGAGGTTTATCGCCGCGCCGCCGACCTCTACCCGGGTGCGCCCGAGCGGCACGAAGCGGCTGATGATGCAGCCGAGGTACCGCACGGGCCGATCCGCCACGTAGTCCACCGTCCGCGCGAAGCGCGCGAGGCCGCGTCCCGCCGGCTCCACCTCGGTCACGGCCGATCCGCGCAGGCTGCCGGTCGCCACGATCTGGTACTCCGACGGCACGCTCAGGCGCAGCGTCGCTCCGGCGTAATCGCTCGTCGGCGCCTGCGGATACCACGCGACACGGTTGCTGTACATGAACCGGGCCTCTGGCGCGACGAGCGGCATGTCGATCGGCAGGCGCGGATCGGACGGGTTCTGCGCCTGGCCTTCCGGCGCGATCGCCTCGCGGTCGAGCGCCTGTGAATCGAGACGGCCGCTGTAGACGACGTCGATCGTCAACTCCTCGCCACGATCGACGCCGCGCGGCAGGCTGACGAGCACGCTGCTCTGACCGACGACGCGCAGCGCCAGCAGACGCCCGAAGGTCGGCGACGAGACCGACGCCACGGTCAGCGCGGGTGCGAGCTTGATGGTGATCGATCCCACCGACAGCGCCTTGATGCGAATCCGCAGGGACCCGCGGCCGCTGATCCACGACCGCGCCGGATCGAACGCGAGATCCAGGCCGTAGTGCTGCACGTCGTACGCCGCGGCGTCCTCCTCGCTGTAGGCGGGCCCGCGGCGCAGGAGCGTCTCTGCCGACGCGTACACGGAGAGGTTGCGGCCGCGCGCGCGGTCGAAGAGCGAGACGTCCTCCGGGTCGCCCGGCGATCGCGCGTAGGTCAGCCATCCATGGTTCGCCGTGCGGAACTCGATCACGGACGTGCCGGCGCCCGGCTCGAGCGACCACCGCTCCGACGTGAGGCTTCTGAGGTCGAGCGTGTAGGTCCGCGGCGAGAGCGTGTCGAAGACCTGCTCGGCCCGGCGCAGTTCCTCTGGGTCGACCTTGACCGGCGTGAGGCCGGCACTGGGCACGCGCCCGGCAAACTCGCCAGGGTTGAGGCGGACGTACGCCGTGTCGATGCGCGACGCGTACGCGGGCCGCCGGGCGAACAGCTCGAGCTGGCCGCGCTCGGCGGCGTCGGCGGGCGCGAAGTGCACGTCGCCCTTGCCGCGGAAGACGAGCGCCGTGACGCCGGTGTCCGTCTCCGAGACGAAGGCGGATCCGGATTCCAGCGTGAGCGTCAGGTCCGGTGCGCGAATCGTGAGGTGATGCACCGCGAACTGGCGCGTCGGGTCGAGCGCCAGCTTCAGCAGGCCGTCGACGACGGCGATCTCCGCGATCGCCGTGAGCTGGTAGCGATCGCGCGTCCCGCCCTGCGGCGCCACCGTCAACTGCCACGTCGTGATACGGCCCTGCCGTCCGTGGCTGACCAGGATGTCGGCCAGCACCTCGAAGCCGGGCGCGAACTCGAACGGCCGGCGCGACGACTCGCGGACGATGGCGGTCGACGGCCGGCCGCCGCGCGTCGCGCGAAGGAACGGCTGGTGATCGGCTTCGGGCAGGGCGGGGGAGGCGAGCGCACGCAGGTCATCAAGGCGTCCCGACGTGAGCGCGCTCTCGAGATCGGCGAGCAGCCGGACGACGCCGTCCGCCTGGAGCGGACGATCCTGGTTCGATTGGGCCAGTGGCGCCGCGTGCAGGATCAGGACCGCGGCCGCGAGCAGCAGCCGGCGCATGTTAGGCGTGAACCGTTCGTTTCAGGACAAGGGTTGTGAGGTCGTCGGCGAGCTTCACTTCGCCGGCGTGGGCTTCCACCGCGCGGAGGATCGCGCGGCCGATACTCTCGGGATCCTTCTCGGCCTGCGCCATCAGGACCGTTTCGATGCCGACTTCGTCGAAGGGCCGGCCGGACGCGTTCTCCGCTTCGGTGATCCCGTCGCTGTACAGCACCAGCAGATCCCCTGGCTCGATGACGATCCGATCAGTCTGATAGGTCGCCTCCTCGAACATGCCGAGCGCGAGGCCGCTCTTGGCCGCCGTGCCGACGCGCTCGATCCGCCCGTCCTTCCGGCGCACGAGCGGCGGCAGGTGTCCCGCGTTCACGAACACCACGCTGCCGTCGCGCGGATCGTAGACGCCGTAGAACAACGTGATGAACCGCGACGGCGGACTATGACGCACGACCTGCGTGTTCAGCCGCCCGACGAGTCGCGCGGCGTCGTGCCCTTCGTCCACGAGCGTGCGCAACATCGCGAGGAGCAGCGCCATCAGGAGCGCGGCCGGACTGCCATAGCCCGCGACGTCGCCGACCGCGATCATCAGCCGGCCGTCGGGCATCGTGAGGATGTCGTAGAAGTCGCCGCCGACGGTGTTGGCCGGCCGCGTCACGCCGGAGACGGTGACGTCGCCCGTGTCGCGCATCGCGGTGGGCAGCATCGCGAGTTGAATGTCCCGCGCGACTTCGAGGTCGCTCTTGAGCGACAGCCGGTCGGCGACCTCCATCAGGATGAGCAGGTTGAGCGCGACGAATCCGATCACCAGCCAGAGCGTCCCGTCCACCCACCGCGGCAGCGGCAGCGCGACCTCGAACGGGAAGAGCAGGAACGGCGCCGTCCCGAAGCCGCGGAACAGCAGGATCAAACCCAGAATCGCGGACGTGAGACCGATGGCGTACAGCACCCGGCGCGCCGGCGAGAGCCGCATGGTGAACGCGGAGAACAGCAGCCGGGCCTGGATCGGCCAGCGCCGGTACCACGGCTCCAGGTCGAGCTTCCTGGTGTCGATGCCGCGCGCGAAGTAGCGGTAGGCTTCCGGCGTGTCCCGCGTGAACAGGCGCTGAAAGTCCGCCGACGTCAGGTCGCGCGTGTATTCGTCGAGGAATGACTTGGCGCGGCTGGACGGCATAAGGACTTATACGAGTCGTAGGGCGGTTCGGGTTGCGAACCGCCGATCAAATCAATCCGAGTTCTTGGCCCACCTTCTGGAACTTCTCGAGCGCGAACTCGAGCTCCTCCCGCGTGTGGGTGGCCGTGACGATGGTCCGCACCCGCGCCTTGTCGCGCGCGACGGTCGGAAACGCGATGCCCTGCGCGAAGACGCCCTCCTCGAACAGCCGATCGGAGAGCTTCATCGCCCGGCTGCCTTCGCCGGCGAAGACGGGCGTGATCGGGCTCTCGCTGAGCCCGGTGTTGAACCCGAGCGTCTTAAGGCCGGCTTTGAAGAAGCGCGTGTTGTCCCAGAGCTTCTCGATGATCTCCGGCTCCTGCTCGAGCACGTCGAGCGCCGCAATGCACGTCGCGGCCACCGACGGCGGGTGCGACGTGGAGAACAGGAACGGCCGGGCGCGGTGATACAGGAACTCGATGAGCGACTTCGATCCCGCGACGTACCCGCCGAGCGCGCCCATCGCCTTCGAGAGCGTCCCGACCTGGATGTCCACGCGGCCGTGCATTTTGAAGTGGTCGATCGTCCCGCGGCCGTTCGCGCCGAACACCCCGCTCGCATGGGCGTCGTCGACCATCATGATGCAGCCGAATTCCTCGGCGAGCGCGCAGAGGGCGGGCACCGCGCCGAGATCGCCGTCCATGCTGAACACGCCGTCCGTGATCAGCACCTTGCGTTGCGCGACCGGCAGCTCGGTCAGGATCTTGCGCGCCGCGTCCGCGTCCTTATGCGGGAACACCTTGATCGCCGCGCGGCTCAGCCGGCAGCCGTCGATGATGCTCGCGTGGTTGAGTTCGTCGGAAATAACGACGTCGTCTTTCGTCAGGACCCAGCTCGCGCATGAGTTTGGTCGGTGCGTTGCGAAACCGTGCCGGCACGTCGAGCGTGCCAAATTTCTCCACGTCCTCACGTGCTGCGGCCAGCGCCGTATAAACGGCATTGCTCTTGGGCG
>JANOGJ010000049.1:0-8652 GCA_031405995.1 Acidobacteriota bacterium | reverse complement strand
TGGCAAAAGCTGTTGTCGCACGCCTTGCACATCGACCCCAAGCCGGATGCGCGTCACGACACGCTGGACAGCTTCGGCAGCCGGAGCGGCTTTCGAGGAGTCGATGCGACGCCGTGTGCATTGGTCATGTTTTACCTACTCGGATCTGAGCGCCTGCAAAACGTCGACGCGCGACGCCCGCACAGCGGGCATCAAGGACGCGGCGATCGCGGCGCCAATGAGCACGACCGCGGCGCCGACCACAGGCAGCGGGCCCGGCAGCTGCACGCCCGCAACGAACCTCGTGGCCAGGCTCGCGAGCGCGAAGCCGCCAACCACGCCTGTGGCGATCCCAATCGCTGCAATCGCCGCGCCTTCGGACAGCACCTGCATCAGCAGGTGCCGCGGCGCAGACCCGACGGCCAGCCGCACGCCGAACTCGCGCGTGCGCGCACGCACCGAGAACGCCAGCACGCCCGCCACTCCGACGACGGCGATCAGCAGCCCGATGCCGGCAAATCCGGAGAACACGAATGCGTTCACCCGCTCGGGAGCCAGCACCTCGGCGCGCACGTCCTCGAGTGTGGCGGCGCGCTCGACGGGCTGGTCCGCGGAAATCTCGCGGATGACGCGCGTCACGGCCGGCACGAGAAGGTACGGATCGCCCTCCGCGCGCACGAACAGGCGGCCGGCAATGCCAATCTGCAGCGCCGGCCGATAGATGGTGAGCGCCGGCCCGCCCCGAGCGGCGTCAAGGGGCGCGACGTTCTCGTCGTCCACGTCGGCGACGACGCCGACGATGCGGGCGGGCACGGGCTTCCCGTAGATGCTGAAGACCGGATCGGTCCACGTCAGGTGCCGGTTCACGGCGTCGGCGTTCGGGAACAGGCGCTGTGCGACGCTCTGGCTGACGATCGTCACGGGGTCGCTGCCGCGGCGGTCGTCGTCGGTGAAATCCCGGCCGGCGACGATCGGGACGCCGAGCACGGCGAAGAAGCGAGGTCCGACCATGCGCATGCGACCGCGCGGATTCTCCTCCCCGACAGCGGGTGTGTAACCTTCCACGGTGAACAGGAAGCCCGGACCCAGGCTGCCGGCGTCGCGCCAGGGCACGAAGCTTCCGACCGCGGCGCCCTCGACCCCGGGCAGCGCGCTGATTCGCCGTGTCGCCTCCTGATAGAACGTGATGGCGCTCGCATCGCCGACGCCGGTCGCCGACGTCGGGACGTCGACTGCCAATACGCGCGTGGTGTCGTAGCCGGTATGCGCCGTCTGCAGGCTGACGAGCGTGGCGAGGAGCGTGCCGGCACTGGCGAGCAGCACGAACGAGAATGCGATTTGCGTCGTCGCGAACACCCGCAAGCGGCGATTGGTGCCCGGGGTGATCCGCGCGCCACCCCGACTGCGCACTTCGAGCCTCGTCGAGGGCAGTCGTGGCACGTATGCCAGCAGGACGGCGGCGGCCATCGCCAGGCTTGCGCCAACCCAGAGCACGCTCGTATCCACGGTGACGTCGAGCGCGCGCACCGAGAAGCGGGCGGCATAGCTGGAGACCATCGCGACGAATGGCCGCGCCAGCGCCACGCCCAGCAAAGCGCCGGCGCCGCAGAGCACCAGGCTTTCGGCCCGTAGTGTGCGCCGGAGCGCTCCGGGCCCGGCGCCGAGCGCGACGCGCACGGCGAGCTCGCCCTCGCGGCGCACCGAGCGGGCCAGGATCAGGTTGGCGACGTTCGAGCAGGCAATGACGAACACGACCCCGGCGTCGGCCAGCAACAAGAGCAGAATCGTTCGCGCCGGCGCGGCGATTTGATCGCGGAGCGTCGTGACGCTCAGCCGGACGCCGCCCTTTACCGAATACGACTCTGGGTGCGCGTCCACCAGGGCCGCGAACACCGACGACAGCTCGGCGCGCGCCGCTTCGAGCGACGCTCCAGGCGCGAGACGGCCGAAGAGCTCCGTCATGCGATGCGTGCGACTCGTGACCATCGTCGCCCCGAGGTGATGCGGGCTGGTGACGATGTTCGCGATGATCTCGGTGGCCGCCGGGTATGGCACGGAGGGCTCAAGGACGCCGACGACGGTCGCGGTGCGCGAACCGAGGCGGATGATCTTGCCGATGACGGACGGGTCGCTGTTGAGCGCGGTGATCCAGAAACGGTGCGTCAGGACCGCCGCGCCAGCCGCCTTGGGACCGTCGTCATTCGCGTTCAGCAGGCGGCCGAGCACGGGGCGAAGGCCCATCACGTCGAAGAACGATCCGTTGACGACGCCCGCCTTCACGATGCGAGGCTCGCCGCCAAGGCCAAGCAGCGTGAAATCGACGGTCGAGAAGTCCCCGAAGGCGCTGACGGTGGTGACGCGAGACCTGATGTCGTCGATTTCCGGCACGGAGAACGTCGTGTTCTCGGCGCCGATGCCCGGCGCGCTCTGGCGGATGTAGACCAGCCGATCTTCGTCGCGATTGACGAGCGGCCGCATGAGCACGCCGCGGACGACGCTGAAGATCGCGGCGTTGGCGCCGATGCCGAGGGCGAGCGTCACCACCACGGTGGCGGCCAGGCCCTTGGCGCGCATCAGCGAGCGCAGGCCGATGCGCATGTCCCGTACGAGATTCACGCCCGCGTCGAACCAGCGGCTGTACCAGACGCGCCGCATCGAATCGCGGACGGCCGGAATGTAGCCGAATTCAAGCAGCGCCGCCTTGCGAGCGGACTCGGGATTTTCGCCCCGCTCGATCCGTTCCTTGATGCTGATAGCCAGATGGCCGCGGATTTCTTCGTCGAGGTCGCGCTCTTCAGGACGCATCGCCTAGTCCTTGGCCGCGGGCGCCGCGTTCATGATGCGTCCGATCGCGTTCACCATCTGCGACCAGCGATCCTGCTCGCGGACAAGTTGCGCCTTGCCCGCCGCGGTCAGCCGGTAGTACTTCGCGCGCTGGTTGGCCTCACTCACGTCCCAGCCGGACTTCAGCCACCCGCGCTTTTCGAGGCGGTGCAGCGCGGGATAGAGCGAGCCGGTTTCGATCTTCAGCAGGTCGTCGGACTGCGCGCGGATGGCCTGGCCGATGCCGTGGCCGTGCTGCGGCCCCCACTGCAGGGTGCGAAGCACGAGCATGTCGAGCGTGCCCTGAAGGAGGTCAAGGCGTTCACTGCGCGGATCACCGGGGGTTTTCGCCATAGCCGTAGACGCTCTACGGCCTTAGACGTGGGGCGTCTACGGCTTGTTCCCGCCTTCGCTCGCCGGCGCGAGCTACGGCGAGGCGGACCGGCGGTCGAGCGTGCTCGCTCTTCTAGAACAACGCCCACACAATCCCCATCTGAAAGCTGCGCGCGGAGTCGAGCTGCCGGTTGGCCAGCGATCGATACACCGGCAGTTTGATCTCGGCCTGGAACGTGAGGGGGCCGGCACCGATCGCCACCGCCGGAGCGACGTACATCCAGTTGCCTCCGCCGACGAGCACGGGCACGCCTACGAAGACGTCCTGTTCACGATGCAGCCAGCTGGTCCGCACGATGCCGACAACATTGTGCCACTTGATCTCGCGGGAGGCGCCGCCGCCGATTTCCCATGACGCGCCCGTCCGCAAGCCGAACTTGTTCTCGGCGAGCGGCACGCGCGCGGCGCCGCTGACGAACACGCGGACGCCTGGAGGGAAGATCTTCGCAATCAGCCGATTTGCGCTGACCCCAAACACCGGATCGACCGTCCCGGTCCCGCGCTGCAGACGCGACACAGGCACCAGGCTCTCGTCGTCGAGCTCCGTGCGGAAACGGGGCTCTTCAGTCTTGCCGGTGGGAAGAGACGCGCCGCCGTTGAGCGTGACGTACCAGTTGGCCGTGACCAACCGGCGCCACGCGATCACCGACGTGTCGCCGATGCCGCGGAACGTCTCGCTGAAGTTGAAGGTCGATGTCGGCCTGACGACAACGGCCGTGCGCGTGACGTCCGGAACGGTGGACGTGACCTGCACGCCGAACATCTTCGAGAGGCGGATGTCCGCCGTCAGCAGGTAAACGCGAACCTGCGTCCGTTCCTGCAGCGGGTTTTCTGTCTTCTCGGAGCCGTCGTACGGCGTATCGCGGTCTTCACCCAGAAACCAGCCGCTGATCTGGAGCCGCTTCTGCGTCAAGCCATCTGTGAGCACACCTCGCCAACCTGGGAGGTAGGGATTGCTTCAACCCGCTCAAGTCTGGCCGGCGGCGACCGCGGGGAGGAGCGTCATTCCCGCAGCCAGGAGCAAGGCGCGTCGAAATCGCACGTGCCGACTTTACACCTTCCAGTTAACTTTAAGGTCAAGGCCGATCTAGACTGACGGCATGCGCATCGGGGAAATCGCCCGTCGCTCCGGCATTCCGGCCCACACGATTCGGTTTTATGAGGATCGACAACTGGTGACCCGGCCTGCAAGGTCTGATGCCGGCTATCGCGTCTATCCAGACCAGGTCATCGATGAGTTGGGATTCATTCGACGCGCGCAGCGTCTCGGATTCTCCCTCGAGGAGATTCGGGACATCCTCGGCCTCGGACGCCGCGGCAAGATGCCGTGCGGACGAGTCGCCGCGCTGTGTGCGGCGCACCTCAAAGAGATCGATCAGCGGATGACCGAGCTTCGCGCCTTCCGCCGCAACCTGCGCGATGCCGAACGCCAGGCAAACGCCGGATGCGGCTTCACATCGGAAGGCTTTTGCAAGGCGATCATGGGGCTGTCAGGAAAATGAAACGTTTGCCTTATCTTGTCGCGGCAGCTTCGTTCCTCATCGGCGCCGCGGTTGTCGCGCAGGAAGCGCAGTACGAAGGCAAGCTATCGGCCATCGAGAAGACGCGCATCCAGGTCACTCGCGCCGACAAGGCGACGCCCAAGGAGATTTGGGTTGCGATTGCGGACGATACGCCGGTCATCGAGGGCGATCGCACGACGACGTTCGCCGCGGCCAAGTTGAAGAAGAACGCCATGCTGGTGGTCACGGTCGCAAAGCCGGATGGCCCACCGGTGAGAGAGTGGTCCTGCACGATGCACACTCACGTCGCCGAAGCCGGGCCCGGCAAATGTCCGGTCTGCGGCATGGCGCTCGCCGAGCGGGATCGGGCTGACCAGGCGAAGGAAATCCGCGTCACCAGGCGGTAGGCGTCTCGGCGCGCCTTGGCTCGTCGCGTGTCGAGGCTATTCCGATCGGAGGACCGCCAACGGGTCGGCCTGCATCGCCCGACGAGCCGGCGACACCGACGGCCAAACCAATGCCCGCGGACACGAGCCCTCGTCGATGCACAAGACCTACAAGCGCGAGTCGCACCGCTGGAACATCCCCTGCGTGATGAAGAATGCGGCTTGACGACATACCCAAAAAGGGTATGATTGTGCCCATATTGGGTTCAGCCCGACCACTCCGGCGAAAAGGCCGCATACGGACACTCGCTGATGCCGTCTTCACGAAGACGCAGCAGAGGGTCCTCGGCCTTCTGTTCAGCCAGCCCGGCCGCAGCTTCTACGCGTCGGAGCTCATCCGGCAGGCCGGCACCGGGTCGGGCGCCGCTCAGCGCGAGCTGGCCAAGCTCGAGGCGAGCGGATTGGTCACGGCCGTGCGTGTCGGGCACCAGAAACACTTTCAGGCCAACCAGGCATCGCCGCTCTTTTCCGAGATCCGCGCGATCATCGTGAAGACGGTCGGGCTGGTCGAACCTTTGAGGACGGCGCTGAAGCCGCTCGCGCCGAAAATTGCCGCTGCGTTCGTGTATGGCTCGGTGGCCAAGGGCGAGGACCGGTCGAGCAGCGACATCGATCTCATGGTGATCAGCGACACGCTGACCTATGCGGATGTCTTTGGCGCCCTGAAGCATGTCGCGCGCGTGCTGGGCCGGCCGGTCAATCCCACCGTCTACAGCACCGCGGAGTTTTCGAAACGGATCAAGACGCGGAACGCCTTCGTGAGCAAGGTGACTGACCAACCAAGGGTCTGGGTGATTGGATCGGACGATGACCTCGCCGCTTGAGCGGCTGACGGGTCCGGGCGGCGCTCTCGTCGCCGAGCCGTCGAACGCGACCGAATTCGAAGGGCTGGTCCGCTCGGAGCTCGCCCGGCTGAAGGATGCCGAGAACAAGACGCTCTCGCTCGAGAGCCGGTTCGACCTCGCTTACAACGCGGCTCATGCCCTTTGCCTTGCGCTTCGGCATCACGGGTTCCGGCCTGCGAAACGCTACATCGTCTTTCAGACCTTAAGGGCCACACTGTGCGCAACAGAACGGAATACGAGGGCGTTAGTGACGTGGACGAGCGCCTTGTCGCCGACTTCATCGCCGCGACACGCCTCGTTGCTGAGAAGATCGAGCAGTTGACAAGGAAAGCGGAATCCCATGACTGACGACCCTGAGCGCGTGCCATCCCGACTCTCTCCCGCTGAAGCACGCCGCCAATTCCTCAAGAGTTGCTCGGCCGCCGGCGTGTCGGCGTCGCTCTTCCCCGGCGTCTTGTGGGCTAGCGTCCAGCAGGCTCCAACCGGCCGCGTGACAGAAGCGATGATCCGCGAAGCGGCCGCGCTCGCGGGCGTCGCGCTCGCTGAAGCGGACGCGCGCGCACTCGTCACCACGCTCAACCGCGTCGCGGCTCGCGTCGACGAACTGCACGCGAACGCGCCAGGCAATGACGCGCCCTCTGCGGTGCACTTCTCGCCGCGTGTCGCGGGCTTCCCCATCGCGCCGCCGTCCGCGACGTTCCGTCCGAGCGCGGCGCGCGCCGGACTCACGCGCCCGGCCGCGCTCGACGACGTGCTGTTGTGGCCGCTCGTCGATCTGGCGGACCTCGTGCGGCGTCGTCTCGTCAGCGCGGTCGAGCTCGCCGAGTTGTCGCTCGCACGGCTCGAACGCTTCAACCCCCGGCTCAACTGCGTCGTCACCCTGCTCCGCGAGCGGGCGCTCGCTCAGGCGCGCGATCTCGATCGCGAGCTCGTGGCTGGCAAGTACCGCGGGCTGTTGCACGGCCTGCCCTGGGGTGTGAAGGACATCGTCGCGGCGCGCGGCGGTCCGACCACGTGGGGCACCGGCGCGTATCGCGATCGCGTGATCGACAGGGACGCGACCGTCGTCACGCGGCTGACGAACGCCGGCGCCGTCCTCACGGCGAAGCTCACCACGGGCGAGCTGGCCTTCGGCGATCAGTGGTTCGGCGGACGGACGAACAATCCGTGGAATCCCGAACAGGGCTCGAGCGGATCGTCGGCCGGATCCGGCGCGGCGCCCGCGGCCGGCCTCGTGGCATTCGCGGTGGGCACCGATACAGGCGGATCGATCCTCTCGCCGGCGGTGCGCTGCGGCGTGGTGGGCTTGCGTCCGACGTTTGGCCGCGTGAGCCGGCATGGGGTAATGGCCGCCGGCTGGACGCTCGACAAGGTCGGGCCAATCTGCCGGCGCGTCGAGGACTGCGCGATCGTCCTTCACGCGATCGCCGGGCCCGACGGGCAGGATCTCGCGGTCGCGGCGGACATGCCCATCGGATGGGACGTGCGCGCGGCGACGAAGGGCAAGCGCGTAGGCGTGGTGCCGAAGCTGATCGAGGCCGAGCGGGATGCGGAAACCCGCGCCAATGCGCTGAAGGCGATCGACGCGCTGCGGGCCGCGGGGATCGAGATTCGCGACGTCACGGTGCCGCAGAGCGACATCGCCTACTTCATCGAGTACATCGAGCGCGCGGCCGGTTTCGAGACGTTCATGCAGGCGGGTCATGACGCCAATATGGCGATCACGAACATTCGCCGGGACCTGCGCGCGTACCACCTGGTGCCCGCGGTGGACTACCTGCAGGCGAATCGTGAGCGGTACAAGTTGATGGAAGCCTACGCGCGTGCGACGCGCGAGATCGACGTGATGGTCGCAGGCAGCGTCACGCTCCAGGCGGCGACCAGTCTCAATCCAATCACAAGCCTCACCGGACATCCGGCGATCGCGGTGCCGACAGGATTCCGCGCCAACGGCACCCCGACCGGACTCACGTTCGCCGGCCGGCTCTACGACGAAGCCGGGCTGCTCGTCGTCGCGCGCGTCGTCGAGCAGGCGCTCGGCGTGGCGGGACGCAAGCCGCCCGGCGTCTCGCCGTGATGCACCCAGCCGGCACCCCGTGTCCGGTATCTATAGACTCGGCAATCCCAGACTGTCCGGAGGCGTGATGGCACGCAGGCTCGCTGCGATGTGCCCGCAATTCGATTGTGATCGGCGCGCGACGATGACATCGTCGTCTGCAAGACCCGCTCGGTTCGAGATGTGAGTACTAACGACTCAACTTGTACATGTTGTGTCCAAACGGTACTCTGCCGGCCGCGCGACCTGCGCCCGATCGCCGACGTCAGTTCCTCTGTTTTGCCGATAACCCGATCGGCTGGCCAGGAAGGCCTGGGTTCCGGATGGCGCATATTCGACACCTTGACCGCGCGCCGATTGCGGAAGCAGTCATCGAGATACGGGTGCGATCAACGGCAGGCATTCCTCTGGATAAACTGGCTTCGTTGAGCGCCGCCTGGAAGGCGACCTACCCGCATGAGACGAAGGTGGAGTCGTTCGCTGCAAGATTCGGAATGCAGGACGGCAAGGCAACCAGTGATGCTCAGCACGAGCAATTGGGCTTTCTCTTGAAGACCGCCGACAAGCAAGAGGCAGTACAGTTTCGAACCGATGCCTTCGCGTTCAGC
>JANOGJ010000032.1:0-4321 GCA_031405995.1 Acidobacteriota bacterium | reverse complement strand
CGAAGCGAACGAGCGCGCCAAGCAGCTCGTCGCAGAAAAGGGCTATACCTACATCCACCCCTTCGACGACTTGCACCTCATCACGGGGCAGGGCACAGTCGGGCTCGAGATCATCCAGGACTGGTCCGGCGTTGACGTCGTCGTCGTCCCCATCGGCGGAGGGGGGCTCATCTCCGGGATTTCCATGGCGGTGAAGAGCGTGAACCCGAAGGTCCGCGTCATCGGCGTGGAGTCCTCAGGCGCGCCGGGTATGAAGGCGAGCGTGGACGCCGGCCGGCTCGTCACGCTCGACCGCGTGGACTGCATCATCGACGGCCTGCGGGTGAAGCGCGTGGGCGAGCTGACCTTCGAGGTCGTCCGCCACTACGTGGACGAGATCGTCACGCTGCCCGACGAGAAGATGTTCGAGGCTGTTGTGTGGACGATGCACTACGCAAAGCTGGTGCCGGAAGGCGCGGCGGCCGCGCCCGTCGCCGCGCTGCTCGCGGGCCTCATCAAGGCGCCCGCCGGCTCGAAGGTCGTTGCCGTGCTGAGCGGCGGGAATGTCAACCTCGATCAACTACGCGGGTTGCGCTGGAACTGAGAGTTCGGTCATGAGCCTCGACGTCGACCGCATGGTCGTGCTCTTTGCCGCCGCGGTCCTGGCCGTCGGCGACCTTCGTGCCGAAGCTCACCAGCAGGCCGTTCAGCCGGAGCCCATTCCCTGGTCCGCCGAGCGCCCGCTGGAGTGGCACCACTACGCCGGCCAGCCGGACATGACGAGCAAGTCCTCGGCCAGGACGACTTATCAGTTTTCCTACCAGGAGCAATGCCGCGGCGACGCCTTCACGTTCACCGTCCTCTCGCGCTTTCAGCCGGCGCAGTCCTGGGTCAAGCCGGGGGTGCTCTCGAACTTCGCGGGGCGGAGCCGGCTGTTGGCGCACGAACAGGGGCACTTCGATCTCAGTGAGGTTCACGCGCGTAAACTGAGGCGGACGCTGTCGCAGATTCGAGACGCGTGCCGGCTGGCCCGGGATGAGCGAATGGCGCGGGTGACACAAGTCACGGGCGAGGACGGGGCGGCTCAGAACCGCTATGACTGGGAAACCGGCTACGGCGTAAACGAAACCCCACAGGGGCTCTGGCTGCTGGACATCAAGCGCCAACTCGCTGAGCTCGCGGCGTGGAAGTAGCCTCTACTTCGCGGCGATCCGATCCGCCAGCAACCCGACGCTGACGGCGTACGAGTTCGAGCAGTTGTAGCCGAGGATCGCCTCGTAATTGCGATACACGAGGAAGTGCCGCTTCTGGCCGCGGACGAGCGACGCGGGAATCGTCGACGCCGGCAGCGGACCGCCGCCGACGAGTGTCACGCCCAATTCGGTCCAGCGGTCACCCGGCCGCGCCGCCGTCAGGTCGCGCGTGGCGCGGCAGCCCGACGTCCGCATCGGGACCGCGCGCTCGATCTTGGCCCTCACGGCCGTCGTGACCGTCACCTCGCGGCCCCAGCGCTCGCCGTCGCGCCATCCGGCGGCGTGCAGGTAGTTGGCCATCGACGCGAAGACATCCGCCTCGGACGACCAGATGTCAATCGCCTGGTCGCCATCGAAATCGACCGCGTGGCGCAGGTAGCTTGACGGCATGAACTGCGGCTGTCCCATCGCGCCCGCCCACGATCCCTTGAGGTCGGCGGGTTCCACCTTGCGCTCCTCGACGATGGCGAGCGCCGAGAAGAGCTCGCTGCGGAAGATCGGCCGGCGGCCATCGTAAGCGAGCGTGGCCAGCGCGGCGATCGTCGGGTACGTGCCGGTGAACGTGCCGAAGTTGGACTCGAGCCCCCAGATCGCGACCATCAGTGACGGCGCCACGCCGTACGCCTTCTCGATGCGCGCCAGCAGTTCGGCGTGCTTCTCGGCCATCTGTCGGCCCCGGGCGATCGTGCGGTCGCTGAGCCGCTGCGCGACGTACGCATCCAGGCTCTGCACGACCTCCGGCTGGGCGCGGTCGCGGGCGACGACCACCGGCTCGGGCTGGAGGTTGGCGAGGGCGCGGTCGAGCGTCTCCGCGCTGATGCCGCGGCGGAGCGCCTCGGCGCGCACGCCGACCAGGAACTCCGCGAAGGTCGGTCCGGCCGGCGGATCCTGGATGCCGATCGCCGCAATCAGGCACGCGGCGGCGGCGAGGCTCCTCATTCCTCTTCGACCTTCGCCTCGCCGCGCTCGGCCTTCGAGGCCGCGATGATCTTCGCGTGCAGCTGGCCGGGCACTTCCGCGTAATGCGAGAACTCCATGTGGTACGACCCGCGGCCGCCCGTCGTGGACGTCAACGTCTGCTCGTACGTCAGCATCTCCGCCATGGGCACCGTCGCCTTGATGACGGTGGACGTGCCGCGCGTGTCCATGCCGGCGATGCGGCCGCGCCGCCCGTTCAGGTCCCCCATGAGGTCGCCGGCGAAGTCCGAGGGCGCGTACACCTCGACGTTCATGATGGGTTCGAGGATGGTCGGCTTCGCGCGCGACATCCCGTCCCGGAATGCCAGGCGCCCGGCCAGCTTGAACGCCATTTCGCTCGAGTCGACGTCGTGGTACGACCCGTCGGTGACGGTCACGCGGAAGTCGACGACGGGATAGGTCGTCATGAAGCCGCGGCCGCGGGTCTCCTGGATGCCTTTCTCGATGGCCGGCACGAACTGGCGCGGGATGGAGCCGCCGAAGATGTCGTTGACGAACTCGAAGTCCGACCCACGCGGGAGCGGCTCCAGCGTGATCTTGCAGTCGCCGAACTGGCCGTGGCCGCCCGTCTGCTTCTTGTGGCGGCCGTGCGCCTCGACCTTGGCCGTGATGGTCTCGCGGTACGGAATGCGAGGCGGTTTGAGGTTGACCTCGACGCCGAAGCGCCGCCGCAGCTTGGCGACGGTGACCTCGATGTGCAGCTGCCCCTGGCCCGCGAGCAGCAGCTCGTGCGTGTGCGGGTCGCGGACGTAGCCGATGGACGGATCTTCCTCGTGCAACCGCTGCATGGCCGGCCCGATCTTGTCTTCGTCGCTACGGCTCTTGGGCTCCATGGCGTAGGAGAGCACGGCTTCCGGGAAGGGGATAGGCGGCACGACGAAGCCGGGATTCCTGTCGCCGAGCGTGTCGTTGGTGTGCGTGTCCTTGAGCTTGGCCACGGCGCCGAGGTCGCCCGCGTGGATCTCCGGGACGTGTGTCTGCGTCTTGCCCTGGAGCATGAACACGTGGCCGAACCGCTCGTGCGCGTCGCGCGTGAGGTTGTGCACGGTGGCGTCCGCCTTGAGCACGCCCGACACGACGCGGAACATGGTGATGCGCCCTGCGAACGGATCGGCGATCGACTTCCAGACCCACAGCACGAGCGGGGCCCGGTCGTCGGCGGCGCGCGTCGAGTCGGCGCCCTTCGCGTCCTGGCCCGGGAATGGCCGGTCGGCTGGGGAGGGCACGTACGTGATCACCGCGTCGGCGAGCGCCTGGACGCCGATGTTCCGCAGCGCCGAGGTGCAGAACACCGGGTACAGCTTGCCCGCGCGGATGGCGCGCCCGAGGCCGGCCGTGAGCTCGTCCTGCGTCAGTGTGCCGGCGTCGAAGAACTTCTCCATCAGCGTGTCGTCGGCTTCGGCCACCGTCTCGATGAGCGCGTCGCGCGCGCTCTGCGCGGCGCCGGCCAGGCCCTCCGGCACCGGGCCTTCCGTCATCTTGCCCGAGTCGTCGCCGGCGGACGTGTACGCCTTCATCGAGACGAGGTCCACCATGCCTTTGAACTCTCGCTCCTGGCCGATGGGCATCTGCACGGGCACGCAGTTGCGCCCGAGCGTCGTGCGCATCGATTCGAGCGTGCGCTCGAGGCTCGACCGCTCGCGGTCGAGCCGGTTGCACACCAGAATCCGCGGCAGCTGCAGCTCCTCGGCGGCGGCCCAGACCTTTTCCGTCGACACCTGCACGCCGCCCACCGCGTCGACGACCACCACGGCGGCTTCGACGGCGCGGAGCGCGGCGCGCGCATCCGACAGGAAGTTGCCCATGCCGGGCGTGTCGATCAGGTTGATCTTGTGTTTGTTCCACTCGAGGTAGGCGAGCGAGGCGGCCAGGGTGTGCTTCCGGGCAACGGCCTCCTCGTCGAAGTCGGTGACCGTCGTGCCCTCGTCGACCTTGCCGAACCGATTCACGGCCCCGGCATCGAACAGGAGCGCCGAGGTGAGCTGGGTCTTGCCGGCCCCGCTATGCCCGACGAGCGCCACGTTCCGGATGCCTGCCGCGTCGAAGACCTTCATAGGAAGAGCCCTCCAGAGGAGGCATCATAACTGAACGAGGTCGGGGCTCGTTTTTTG
>JANOGJ010000015.1:0-3148 GCA_031405995.1 Acidobacteriota bacterium | reverse complement strand
GTTCGTCGTCGCGCCCATTCGTCGTTGGCTGCGGCCTAGGGCCGCAGGCGGGCATCCGCCCGCCTGAGCCGCCGGGCCTCCATGTCCTTCATCTCCCTCATGTCCTTCACGTGACGGCTCTTGTAGACTGCAGCGCGTGATCTACCGCGAGTTCCGTCCCTCGCCCGCGCTGCGGCCGATCGTTGAACGGCTCTGGTGGCTCGAGGGCCCGGCCGAGATGATCGGCGGCGAGCCGATTCCGCCCGACGGCCACGCCGAGATCATCGTCCATGGCGGCGACCCGTTCGCCAGCGTCGCCGCCGACGGCGCATCGACCGTTCAGGAACGCGTGATGCTGGCGGGGCAGGCGACGCGTGCGGTACACGTCGCGCCTCGCGGCTACGCGCGCATGGTCGGCGCGCGACTGAGCGCCTCGGGCGCGCACGCCTTGTTCCGCCTGCCCCAATCGGAGTTGACCGATCAGATCGCAGATCTCCATGTGGTGGATCGCGCGCTCGCGCGTCGGCTGCGGGATGACGTCGCGTCGCGCGAGTCCGGCGAGGAGATGGTCGCCGCGCTCGATCGCGCGCTCGCGTCGGCCATGCCATCGGCCCGGCCCGCGCCCTCGCCTGCGGCCCGTGCGACCGCGCTGGCCCGTGCGCGCCGGGGCCTCATGCGCGTGGGCGACCTGGCGTCGCATCTCGACCTCAGCGCGCGTCAGATCGAGCGCGTGTTTCGCGACGAGGTCGGCATCTCCCCCAAGCTTTTCCTGCGCATCGTCCGCTTCCAGGAAGTGCTGGGCGCGATTCGGGGCGGCGCCGGGGAGACCGGGTGGGCCGAGGTCGCGGCCGGGCACGGGTTCTACGATCAGGCGCACTTCATCCGAGACTTCAAGACGTTCGCCGGCCGGCCGCCGGGCTCCTGGCACGTCGGCGACGCGAGCCTCGCGTCGATCTTCAGCGCGTTGGGAAGAGATCAAGAGATCTCACCATGAAGAACATGAAGAGCATGAAGACTCTTTGGGGAGATCTTCCCTAAAGCCCCTTCATGTTCTTCATGCTCTTCATGGTGAATGCCTTTGTTAGAACTCGATCAATATCCCCATTGACGGCACGAACGGAATCAAGCGTTCCACGAAGCCGCTCGTCTCGAAGTTCGATCGCACGGAGCCGTCCGCCTGTCCGTAGTTGCGGCGTCCCGCCAGGTTCATGACCTCGATGAACAGTGTGAGCCGGCGCCGGTCGAACGTGAACGTGCGGTTGGCACGCAGGTCGAGCCTGGCGTAGTAGGGCAGCCGCACCTCGTTGCGAGTTTTCGAGAGCCGGAGCGCCTCCGGCGTGCCGGCGAAGTAGCCGATGATGGGCATGTTGCTGCCCATGCGCAGCTTGGCGCTGACCGTGAAGCGATAGGACAAGCGTTGCTCGGCAAACACGTTGAGCGTGTGGCGCTGGTCGAGGTCCGCGTCGAACGTCTCGCCCGTTTGCGTGTCGTGATGGCGCGTGTGCGCCCATGTGTAGGCGACCCAACCTGTGAGGCCGGAGGTGCCGCGGCGCAGGAGCGTGACGTCCACGCCGCGGGAGGTGCCTTCGAGCGACGGCGTGAACAGCGGAAACGGGAACTCGACGACCCGGGTGCCGAGGATGGGGTCGAGGCGGTTCTCGCCTGCCAGCCGGAGAATGCGCGTTTCGCGGCGGCGGAATCCCGTGACCAGAAGTCGCGCCCCCGCCGGCAGCTGGTACTCCGCGCCGATGTCGACCGACGTGGCGCGCTCGGGCAGCACCGGTCCGGACTCGACGCCGAAGAGCGCCGGATCGGGGTACTGCGCGGATCGCCCGGCGCCGGCACGGAGCGTCAGCGGTCCGAACGCGCGCTCGCCAAGGACCCACGGCGAGATCGCGCTGGCGCTCCCCAATGTCCGGTCAGCAATCCGCACGCCCGCCAGCACGCCGCCGGTGGCGCCGCGCTTGCCGACTTGCGCCCATCCCGCCAGCAGCGTCGTCCTTGCGTTAAGCTCCCGCGCGTTGCGCACGCGCACGCCTCCGCCGACCGCCGTCGTGAAATCGCGCAGAATCTGGTTCATGCCAAAGCGCTCGCGCGTCGCGCCGGCGTCGAATCCCCAGCCGCGACCGAGCGTGGCCGTCACGTCGAGCCGCAGTGTCACGGCCTGCGTGTAGCCGCGTCCGAGCTGCTGAAAGACGACGCCGCGATTGTCGAAGTCGCTGCCGACGAACGAGACGCGTGTGGTGACGACGAATCGGTCGCCCGCATACCGCCAGGCGGCAGAGACGAGGCCGCTCTTCGATGTGGCCTTCAGGACGCCGTTCGTGAAGGACGTCTGCAGCTCGCGGTACGTGGCGCGCCCGCCAATGAGGAGCACCTGCACCTGCTGACGGCTCGTGACGTCGTACGCGACCTTCGCTTGCGCGTCGCCGAAGCCGATCGTGCTGTCGATCTCGGGTTCGAGCTTTCGGATGAGCCAGTCGATGTAGCTCTTGCGCATCGACACGAGCCACGACCCGCGTTTGTCCGGGCCGAGCGGGCCCTCGAACACGGCCGACGCGCTCGTGCCGCTCACGGCGCCGCGGAATCCGTTGCGGTCCCGCGATCCCTCGCGGAGATCGAACTCGAGGGTGGCGCCGAGCCAGTCGCCGTGCCGTTGCGGATGCGGGCCGCCGAGGAGCGACGCGCGGCTGAGGACGTCCGTGTTGATCATCGCGATCGAGCCGGTGTCCTGCCGGCCGCGGACCGAGTGCATCAGCATCGGCGTGGCCGTTCCGTCGATGACGACGCCCACGTGTCGAAAGGCGGAGCCGCGCACGGAAAACTCCGCCTGGAAGTCGTCGCCGGTCGCGACGCCGGGCAGCGCCTGCATCGCGCGCATGGGATCGTCGGCGACCACGCCGCGCAGATCGGCGAGGCCGGCCGATCCCAGTTCCATTTGCGACGAGACGCCGGGGAGCGTCGGCGCCAGCGTCTCGGCCGTGACGTTGACTGTCTCCTGGTAAGCGCCCGTGCCTTCGGCGAGCGGCACCGTCAGGTGCGACGGGGCGTCCGCGCCCACCTGCACGCCGCGGCGGACGAAGATGTAGCCGATTCTCGAGACCGTCAGCGTGTACGTCCCTGGCGCCACGCCGGTGAACTCGAACCGGCCGTCCTTCGCGGTGATGAA
>JANOGJ010000867.1:0-1528 GCA_031405995.1 Acidobacteriota bacterium | reverse complement strand
CCCTCTACGGCACCAGCGGCGGCGGGGGCGACATGCCCTTCCGCTCGAGCCCGGTCCTGATGCGCAGCCAGTGTCAGCGCTCACAGCCGACCGTGCCGACGCTCGACGCGATCGCCACGCGCCTGGCGGCCGTGCCGAACCGCCGTAAGACGCTCGTGCTCGTGAGCGTCGGCGTGCCGATCGAGCTCGGGGCCGGCCGCGACTGCCCGGGCGAGCTCGCTGAGATCATGCGCGACCTCTTCCGCAAGGCCCAGCGCGCCAACATCAATATCTACAGCATCGATCCGGCCGGGTACCGCGGCTACGAGGACTACCTGCAGAACCCGATCCGCCGCGGCGGCCGGCCCGCCGAGAGCACGATGCCCCAGGCCGTCGCGCGCGCCGCCGCCAAGGTCCGGCGCGACTTCCTCGAAATCACCGCCAACCACACGGCCGCGAGCGCCATCGTCAACCGCGGGGACGTCGAGTTCGAAGTCGACAAACTCTTCGAGGAAGCGTCGGCCTACTACCTCGTCGGCTACCAGACGTCGAACGGCGCGCCCGACGGCAAGTTCCGCAAGGTCGAAGTGAAGGTGAAGCGTCCCGGCGTCACCGTGCGCTCGCGCTCCGGGTTCTACGCCCCGAAAGAGGGCGGTCGCGCGACGACGGATCAAAGGGGCGGACCGAACAGCGTCGACATGGGCCTGACCGGGATGACGATGCCCGCGAGCTTGCCGCTGCGGGTGGCGGCGACGACGGTGGGGCGCGCGAACGCGACCGGCAAGGACGCCGACGTGGCCGTCGTCCTCACCGTGCGGCTGCCCGCGCCGCGTGGCGCCGTGGCCGAGACCGTCACCGTGGTGCGCACGCTCTACGACGGGCAAGGCCGCGCCAGCGCGCCGATGTCCGAGAAAATCCCGCTCACGCTGCAGAGCGCGACCGGCGACGAGCTGCGGTATGACGTGTTCCAGCGCCTGACGCTCCCGCCCGGCCGGTACGAGATCCGGCTCAATGCGACGAGCGCGTACTTCGATCGCAGCGGCAGCGTCTACGCCGACCTCGAGGTGCCGGACTTCATGCGCCAGGCGATCTCGGCGTCGGGTCTCGTGCTCGGCATCCGCGGGCCGGCGGCGCGCGACGACGCGCTGGCGGCCATCGTGCCGGTGGTGCCCACCAGCGCGCGCACGTTCGAGCCGAATGAGAACATCATGGCCTTCCTGCGCGTGTATCAGGGCGGCACGTCCATGCCCGGGCCCGTCACGATGACCGCCAAGGTGCTCGACGTCGCCGACGCGGTCATCCTCGATTCGACGACCACGCTTCCCGCCACCGCATTCGACACCACGCGCGGCGCGCCGTTCGAGATCGCGCTTCCGCTCGCAGGGCTCAAAACTGGACCCTACCTCCTTACGATCACTGCGGCAATTCCGGGGGGTGGAAGTACGAGACGAGATCTGGTGTTCAGAGTTCGATAGGCACAACGGCAAACTTCAATCGACAAACTTCAATCGGGAATCGACAATCGACAATCGACAATCGACAATCGGGG
>JANOGJ010000802.1:0-5973 GCA_031405995.1 Acidobacteriota bacterium | reverse complement strand
AGCATCAGCAGGGCTTTCTCGACTTCGGGTACGAGCACCTGCGGCCGCTGATCCTCAGGGACGTCGCCGACGACATCGGCATGCACGAATCGACGGTGAGCCGCGTCGTGAACAACAAGTACATGCACACGCCTCAGGGCGTGTTCGAGATGAAGTACTTCTTCCACAGCGGGATCAACAGCTCGGAAGGGGAGAGCGTCTCGTCGGTGACGATCAAGCAGCGGATCCGGAAGATCATCGAAGCCGAGGACCAGCGGCGCCCGCTGAGCGACTCGAAGATCATGAACATCCTCCAGCGGGAGGGCCTCGCGCTCGCGCGACGGACGATCGCCAAGTACCGCGAAGAGCTGAAGATTCCGACCTCCAACCAGCGGAAGGTGTTGTATTGAAGCTGACGGTCACCGGTCGCCGCCTGGCGATCACCGAAGCCCAGCGCCTCGACATCCGCCGCAAGATCGCGCGCCTCGAGCGCGTCCTGAATGAGAGCGCCGTCTCCGCGCAGTGCGTCGTCGAACACGAGCGGGTCGCGTTCGTGTGCGAGCTGACGGTGCACGCGCGGGGCGATCACATTCTCCACGGCGTGGGCCGGCATGCCCGCCTGCCGGCGGCCGTCAGCGCGGCGGTCACCAAGGTTGGCGCGCAGGCCAAGCGGCTGACCGATCGCTGGAAGACGCGCCGCAAGGCCGGAGCCTGAGATGGCCGATGCGGTGACGGTCGGAGCGCTCCTGGGCGCCCGAGGCGCGCCGACCGGTCTCGATCTCGACCTGCTCGCCGGCGCCGCCGGCCTCGAGCGCCGTATCACGTTGCCGCACATTCAGAAGACCGGGCTCGCGCTCGCGGGCTTCGACGCGTACCTCCGGGCCGGCCGGGTGCTGATCTTCGGGGAGAGCGAGGTGCGCTTCCTCGAGGCGATGGACGGCCGCGCGCGCACCGACGCGCTGCGCCGCCTGTTTGCGCACGACCTGCCGTGCGTGATGGTGACGATGGGACTGGAACCGCCCCCGGAGCTTCCGGCGGAGGCGGAGCGGGCCGGCGTGCCGTTGCTGCGCACGGCCCACCCCACGCCGGCGGCGATCGCGCGCCTGACCTCGCTCCTCGAGCATCAGCTGGCGCCGACGGAAATCCGGCACGGCGTGCTCATCGACATCCTGGGCCTGGGCGTCCTGCTCACGGGCGAGAGCGGGATCGGCAAGAGCGAATGCGCCCTCGACCTCATCGGGCGGGGCCATCGTCTGGTCGCGGACGACACCGTCGAGATTCGCTGCCGGGACGAGCGGGTCCTCATCGGCACCTGCCCCGAGTTGACGCGCCACCACGTCGAGATTCGCGGCGTGGGCGTCGTCAACGTCACGGACCTGTTCGGCGTGTCCTCGACACGATCCTCCAAGCGCGTGGAGCTCGTGGTGCACCTCGAGCGGTGGGAAACAGGGCGGGAGTACGATCGACTGGGGCTCGATCCCGTGACGACCGAGATCCTGGGCGTGGCGGTGCCGTTCATCCGGATGCCGGTCGCGCCGGGACGCAACCTGGCGATGCTGGTGGAGGTAGCGGCCCGCAATCAGCTCCTGCGATCGCGCGGTCGTGACGCCGCGCGCCTCCTGGCCGAGCGCCTCGAGCGGCGCCTCGAGCAGTTGGCCGACCGCGACGCCGACGACGCGGAGGACGAAGAGCTATGAGCCCTGTGCGAACGCGCCGGCGTCGGCTCGGCCCCCGCGCCGCGCCGTTTGTGGTGGTCACGGGCCTGTCGGGCGCGGGCAAGTCGCACGCCCTGCGGGCGCTCGAGGACCTGGGGTATTTCTGCGTCGACAACCTGCCGGTCTCGCTCATTCCGCGGTTCGCGGAGCTGACGCTCACCGGCCAGCGCGACGTGCGCCAGGCGGCCGTGGTGGTCGATGTCCGCGAGGGCAGCGAGCTGGCCAGATTTCCGGCCGTCTACCGCCGGCTGAAGAAGCGCTTTGGACGCCGCATCCGCCTGGTCTTTCTGCAGGCGACTGACGCGTCGATCCTGCGCCGCTTCAGCGAGACGCGCCGCCCGCATCCACTCGGCGTGGACCGGTCGGTTGTCGAGGGCCTCGCGGAGGAGCGGCGGCTGGTGCAGCCCATCCGCCTGCTGGCCGACCAAAGCGTCGACACGAGCCGGCTGACCGTGCACGAATTGCGGCGGCGCATCGGCGAGGCGACCGGCGGCGTGCGTCGCGTCACGCCGCTCGTGGTCAACGTGACGAGCTTTGGCTTTCGCCGCGGAGCGCCGGGCGACGCGGACCTGCTGTTCGACGTCCGGTTTCTCCCGAACCCGCACTGGGTGCCGTCGCTGCGGCGATGGAGCGGCCGCAACAGGCGTGTGTCGCGCTACGTGCTCGGGACGGTGGCCGCGCGGCGGTTCCTCAAACTGGCCTCGGCGCTGCTGGAGTTCCTCGTGCCGCAGCACGTCGCCGAGGGCAAGACCTACCTGACCGTCGCGATCGGCTGCACCGGCGGCCGCCACCGCTCGGTGGCCATCGCCGAGGCGCTCGCGAAGCGGCTGCGGCGAGCGAAGGGGATCCGCGTGCGGGTCCGGCATCGCGACGTGGCGGAGGTCTAAGGAGGAGCGCGTGGCAGGCAACCTCTCGGCCGTCGGCGTCGTGCTGGTGACCCACGGCCAGCTCGCCGCGGAGCTCCTGAACGCCGCCGAGATGATCGTCGGCGACCTCCCGCGGTTCGCGGCGGTGTCGATCGGCTGGCATGACGACGTCACGCTTGCCCACGAGGCGATCGCGCGCGCCATCGTGAAGGTCGACGCGGGCGCCGGCGTGCTGATCCTCACGGACATGTTCGGCGGGACGCCGTCGAATCTCGGACTCGCGTGTCTCGAGGCCGGGCGCGTCGAGGTCGTCACCGGCGTCAACCTGCCGATGCTGATCAAGCTGGCGAAAGCCCACGACGAGTCGGACCTGCTGGCGCTCGCCCGGAGCCTCTGCGAGCACGGCCGCGCGGCCATCCGCGTCGCGTCGGATCTCCTGCGAAGCGACCGCGAGGCCGAGACACGGGCGACGGAGTGACGACCGAGGTGGTGCACGTGCGGAACCCGCTGGGCCTGCACGCCCGCGCCGCCGCGCGCTTCGTCGCGCTGGCGGGCCGGTTCGTGAGTCAGATTCGGGTGACCCGCGGCGCGAAGACGATGGACGGCAAGAGCATCCTGGGCCTGCTGCTGCTCGCGGCCGCGCGGGGCAGCGAGCTCATGATCGCGGCCGACGGCCCCGACGAGGTCCACGCGGTCCGCGATCTCTCGGCGCTGGTGGCCCGGGGATTCGAGGACGCATGACGCGGCTGACCGGACGCGGCGCCGCGAGCGGCATCGCCGTCGGACGAGCCGTCGTGGCGGTGCGCGACGCGGGCCAGGTCCGGTACCGGCTCGCCTCGAGCGGCGTCGAGCGCGAGCGGCAGCGTCTGCGCGCCGCCCGCGAGCGCACGCGGGTCGAGCTCGAGGACATCTCGTCGCGCGTCTCCCGCACGATGGGATCCGCGCAAGCCGCCATCTTCGCGGCGCAGATCCTGATGCTCGACGACCCGCTGCTCGCCAGGCGGGCCGACGAGCTGATTCGCGCCGAGCGCATCAACGCGGACTGGGCGCTCGAGCGGGCCGTCGCGGAACTGCAGGAGTTGTTTGCGCGGGAGGGCGACGCCTGGTTGCGCGAGCGCGTCGGCGATCTGGCCGACGTCGGCGGCCGCCTGCGCCGCAACCTCCGGCCGGGCCGGGACCCGCTCGTCGACCTCGTGCTCGAGCTCGAGCCGCCGGTCGTCATCGTCGCCGATGAACTGCCGCCGTCCGTGGCCGCGCAAATCGACTGGAGCCGGGCGCGCGGTCTGGTCTCCGATATCGGCAGCCCCACGCATCACACGGTAATCCTCCTGCGATCGCTCGGCGTGGCCGCGGTCGTCGGGCTCGGCGGCGCCACGGAAGTCATTCTCCCCGGCCAGATGGTGGCGCTCGACGGCGCGACCGGCGAGGTCGTGGTCGAGCCCTCCGAGGCCGCGCTCGTACGGTGGGAGCAGCGGGCGAACGTCGCCGCGGCCGGGCTGCGGGCGCTCGGCGACCTGCGCGCCAGGCCCGCCGCGACCGCCGACGGCGTGCGCGTGCGGCTCGATGCCAACCTCGAGATCGCCGACGAGGTGGAGCGCGTGCGCGACGCGGGCGCGGAAGGCATCGGCCTGTACCGATCCGAGTTCCTCCTCGACGCCGCCAACCCCGACGCCGAGTCCGAGGACGCGCAGGTCGAGACCTATCGCGCGCTGCTCGAGGCCATGCGGCCGATGCCGGTCACGATTCGCACGTTCGACGCGGACGGCCGCCGGGGCGCGCCGGGCGTCCGGACCGCGGGACACCGCGACCGGTTCGGGCCGCGCGGCATTCGCGCCGCGCTGCAGCAGGACGACCGCTTTCGCCGGCAGATCCGCGCGCTGCTCCGATCGGCCGACGCCGGCCACCTCCGGGTGCTCCTGCCGTTTGTCACCTCGGGCGAGGAGCTGCGGCTGGCGCGGGCGTTGATCGACGAGATCGCGCTCGAGGTGGGACGTGGCGCCGCGCCCGCCATCGGCGCGATGATCGAAGTGCCGGCCGCGGCCCTCACCGTGGACCAGCTCGCGCCGCACGCCGAGTTCTTCAGCGTCGGCACGAACGATTTGATTCAGTACACGCTGGCCGTCGACCGCACGGACGAGCGCCTCGCGGGGCATTATGAGCCCGCCGCGCCGGCCGTGCTCCGCCTGCTGCGCCGCGTCGCGGTCGCCGCGCACCGGTCGAAGCGGCCCGTGTCGGTCTGCGGCGAGATGGCGGCCGACCCGCTGCTCGTGGCGCTGCTCGTCGGCCTGGGGTTCCGGAGCTTCAGCATGACGCCGGCGGCGATTCCGGTCGTGAAGCAGACGCTGGCGGCGCTCGACAGCCGAAGCGCGGCCGACCTCGCGCGGCGCGTGCTGCGCGCCGTGTCCGCAGGCGCCGTGCACGCCCTGCTCGAGCCGTTGGCCGAGGCGCTCGCCCAGCGGCGCGCCGGCGCGGAAGTCGTTTACGCCAAGGAGACGTGATGAGCGATGTGACACGAGTCGAGAAGCCGTGGGGCTACGAGCTGCACTGGGCCAAGACCGACCGCTATGTCGGCAAGGTGATCCACGTGACCAAGGGCCACGCCTTGAGCCTGCAGTACCACAACCTCAAGGACGAGACGATCTACCTCTGGTCGGGCAAGCTGCTGTTCGAGATCGAAGTCGACGGGAAGCTTGTCGGCCGTGAAATGCAGCCCGGCGAGGCCGTGCACATCACGCCCAAGACGGTGCACCGCATGACGGCGCTCGAGGACTCCGACATCCTCGAGGCCTCGACGCCTGAACTACACGACGTCGTCAGGTTAGAAGACAGATACGGCAGGACATAGGCACTAAGTTACCCGCGCTCTTCTAAAACGGGATGTCGTCGTCGTGCGGCGCGTCCACGGGTGACGTGTCGGCGGGCGCCGCGGCCTCGGCCGGCTCGGCATAGCGCTCCCGCGACGCGCGCGGTCCGCCGCCACCACCGGCGCTGCCGAGGAGCACGATGCGGTCGGCGCGAATCTCGGTGGTCTTGACCTGCTTGCCTTCCTTGTCGGTCCACTCGCGCGTCTGGATGCGGCCCTCGACGTAGATCTGCTTGCCCTTCGTCAGGTACTCGTGCAGCGACTCGGCGGTCTTGCCCCAGATCACGATGCGATGCCACTGGGTGTCTTCCTTCAGCTGGCCTTCGCGGTCCTTGAACTTCTCCGTGGTGGCCAGGCTGACCGTCGCGACCGGCGTGCCGCCGGAGGTAAAACGCATCTCGGCGTCCCGTCCCAGATTGCCGACGAGAATCGCCTTGTTCACACTGCCCATTGGTGTTTAGACCCGTTGTTAACTTCGAAGTTCGAACTTAGAAGTTAGAAGTTAGTTATTTATAAACACCCACCCCCACACCCCCTGCGTGGCGAGAGG
>JANOGJ010000749.1:0-2666 GCA_031405995.1 Acidobacteriota bacterium | reverse complement strand
CCTCGGGCTTCACGCGGAGCGCGGCGGCCAGCAGCCGGCGTGATTCCTCACGGTGCTTCATGAGACCCGATCGGAACTCGGGTGAGGGGTCCGCCTCGTACGCGCGCAGGTGCTTCTCGTGCGCTTCGATGGCGGGCAGCGACGCCGGACAGAGATTCGCGGCGTTGAAGAACGCGACCTCGCGCGGAATCAGGAAGCGCTTGCGGACGTCCTGCCAGAACTTCTCGGTTGGCTGGGCGGGGGTCTGCGGGAGGGGCTCGCTGGTCAGCCCCGAGCGGGCCAGCGCGTCGGCGCGGGCGTCGAGCGCGCGGCCGGGCAGCAGCGCGGCGGTGCCGGAAAGCGCAAGGAGGCGGGCAAAGTTACGGCGGTCCATGGCGCACATTGTATTGAGTTATTGAGGGATCGGGTTATCGGGTTATTGGCAAACGATGCCCTGTCGCCAGTCGATGTACGCAGATTCTGCGGCGTCGCCGACCTGCCCGGATCGCAAATAACTCAATAACCGGATCACTCAATAGCCCGATTCGCCATCTGGCCGTTGGTACGGTTTCTGCTGTTCCTATCGCCGATGACTCCGCAGGAACTTCGCGAGCGGACCTGGCAATTCTCGCGTCGCACGCGGCACTTCTGCCGCCCGTTGCTGCACAACATCGAGACGATCGATGCGGCTCGGCAGCTGCGACGGGCCGCCTCGTCGGCCGCTTGCAACTACCGTGCGGCGTGCATCGCGAGAACGACCCGCAACTTCATCGCGAAGCTCGACATCGTTCTCGAAGAGACGAGGCAGACTTCTGGGCGACGGATCTCGACGACGCGGGGTTGAAGGGCCAGGAGCTGGACTGGATCATCGATGAGGCCCGCCAACTGACGCGAATCTTCGGCGCATCGCGCCGGACCGCGTTAGGCGGACGTGACGCCGGCTCAGGCCGCTCCGGTCGCCAATAACCTAATAACCCGATTGCCTATCAACTCAATACGCCCTACCTGACCTTCCACTCCTGAATCCCCGCCGACCAGTTCTGCTGCATCTTCAGCTCGATCCGGAGCGCCGTCGTCGTGACGGCTTTGAACGACACGGCATTGTACTGATTGCGCTCCCTGCCAAACAGACCGGCCGCTTCGACGGGCTTCCAGGTCTCGCCATCCTTATAGAGGAGGCGCCACGTCTCCGGCACGCGCACTTCCCCGCGCCCGGTGTCGTCGAACCAGTAGACCTGGACCTCGGACACGGACGTTGCCTTCGGGAACGTCATGTCGACGGTCTCGCTCGAGCTCTTAAGGGGCCACCAGTCGAAGTACGCGGCCGAGTCGGCCGAGTTCCGCGGATCCTCGCCATCATTAATCATATTTGGGCTGCGGCGTGCCTGGCCGGACACGGTGACCTTGCTCAGCACTGCCAGCGTCGGGAACGGCGTCGGGCTCGCGACCGCCTCGGTGCGCGGAATCCACACCATCATCTCGCCGCGGCCGCGGTTGGCCCACGCGTAGTACGGAATCGCGGTGAACGGCTGCGTCTTCCGGGTGACGCGGCCCTGTGGGTCGAACGCGAGCGCGGTGGCCGTGCCGGTGACGACCGTGACGCCGTTCAAGAGCGCGGGCCGGAACTCGCTCTTGAGCGCGGCCGTGTCGGGCAGCACGAGGTTGCGCACGTGGCCGTCAGCGTTGTCCGGCCACTCGGCGGCGTAGACGAACGGGCCGCGCTGGATCGCGACGCGATTGGTGTTGGCCGTCACCTGATCGTGCGAAACGATGCGACGGATGTCCATCGGAAGCGCGATGTCGATCGTGTCGCCGGCCTGCCAGGTGCGCGCGATCGTCACGTAGCCGTTCACCGGCGCCGCGGCGATCGCCTGGCCGTTCACTTTGACCGTCGCCGGTGTCGCGGCCTTGTCCACGAACCGGTAGAGGTCACCCGGCACGGGCTCGTTGCGCGCCCATCCCGGGATGCGGATCTTCATCGTGAACGCGCCCCGTTGCGCCGGCGCGACCGCGATCCTCACCGCGCCCTCCCACGGAAACCTCGACGTCTGCGTAAGCGTGACCTTCGCGCCGTTGCCAAGCGTCACGTCGCCGGCGCCTTCGGCGTACAGGTTCACGAAGATCGTCTGGCCCTGGCGCGCGTAGACGTAACCGGGCAAGGACGCGAGGAAGCGCGTGATGTTGCCGGGGCAGCACGCGACGCCGAACCAGGCCTGGCGCGCGTGCTGGCCGCGCGACTCCAGCGGGTTCGGATAGAAGAAGGACTGGCCGTCGAGCGACACGCCGGAGATGAGGCCGTTGAAGAGCGTCCGCTCCATGACGTCGACGTACTTCGCGTCGCCCGTGAGCAGGAACATGCGGTGGTTCCAGAAGTCGTTCCCGACCGACGCGCAGGTCTCGTTGTAGGCCGTCATGTTCGGCAGCTCGTAGTCCTTGCCGAAGGCCTCGCCGTGTCCGCTCGCGCCGATCCCGCCGGTGATGTAGAGCTTCTTGCCGACGACGCTGTCCCAGATCGCATCCGACGCGGCGAGATAGGCGGCATCGCCCGTGAGCGCCGCGACATCGGCCATGCCCGAATACATGTAGGTCGCGCGCACCGCGTGGCCGACGGCTTCGGTCTGGTCGATGACCGGCGCCTGCGACTGGTTGTAGGTGGCCGGGTGGTTGCTCGTCGAGGGCGCGTCGGG
>JANOGJ010000726.1:0-2510 GCA_031405995.1 Acidobacteriota bacterium | reverse complement strand
TCCTCTTCGGCCGGCCCGAGCCCGCCGAGGCGTTCGAGCAGCGCCTGGCCGCTTCGGCCCGCGCCGCCGCGCCGGTCGTGGCACGAATGCGGTAGGCCGTTCTCCAGTTCTCCAGTTCTCCAGTTCTCCAGTTCTCCAGTTCTCCAGTTCCCCAGTTCCCCAGTTCCCCAGTTCTCCAGTTGACCAGTTGTAAGCTACGATTCGCCCTTCGATGCCGCAACGTCTTGGGATGGGGCTGGTCGGACCGGGGTTTGTCGGCGCGCACCACATCGACGCCGTGCGGCGGCTGGGGTTCGTCGACGTCGTCGCGGTCGCGGGCTCGAGCGAGGCCTCGGCGCGCCGGAAGGCCGATGCGCTCGGCGTGGCCAGGGCCTACGGCAGCTTCGAGGCGCTCATCGCCGATCCGGACGTGCACGTCGTGCACAACACGACGCCGAATTACCTGCACGGGCCGGTGATTCGCGCCGCGCTCGCCGCGCGCAAGCACGTCGTGTCCGACAAGCCGCTGGCCGTCACGGGCGCCGAGTCACGCGCGCTCTGGCAGGCCGCCGAGGCCGCCGGCGTCGTCCACGCCGTGACGTTCAACTACCGCGGCAACCCGCTGGTGCAGCAGGCGAGGGCCATGGTCGCCTCGGGCGACATCGGCGCCGTGCATTTCGCACATGGCAGCTATCTCCAGGACTGGCTCCTCGAGCCGACGGATTTCTCGTGGCGCCTCGAACCGGAGAAAGGCGGGGCGAGCTCCGCCGTGGGCGACATCGGCTCGCATTGGTGCGACCTCGTGCAGCACGTGTCCGGACAGCGCATCGTCTCGGTGCTCGCCGACCTGGCCACCGTGATTCCGACGCGGCTCAGGCCCGCGGGATCGCCCGAAGCGTTTGCGAAGGCCGGGGACGGCCGTCGGGAGGCGTTTGCCGTGCAGTGTGAGGATTTGGCGAGCGTGCTGGTGCGCTTCGACGGCGGCGCGCGGGGCGCGTTCTCGGTGGGGCAGATCTGCGCCGGGCACAAGAACGACCTGTGGTTCGAGCTGAACGGCGCGCGCGCGTCACTGCGCTGGCGCCAGGAGCAGCAGAACGAGTTGTGGATCGGCCGACGCGACCAGGCCAACGCCATGCTCGCGAAGGACCCCGCGCTCCTCGGACCCGAGGGCCGCGCCTACGCGCACCTGCCCGGAGGCCATCAGGAAGCGTGGGCGGACGCGTTCCGCAACGTCCTGAAGGACGTCTACGAGTTCATCCAGTCCGGCGCGCGACCGGACGCCGCCAAGCCGCCGGCGTTCGCCACCTTCGAGGACGGCTGCCGCGCCGCGTGCATCGTTGATGCAATTCTCGCGAGCCACCAGGCGGGCGGCGCCTGGACGGACGTTCGATACTGACGGGACGGACACCACTCATGAAACTCGGACTTTTCACCCCGGTCTTCGGATCGCTCAACACGGCGGACATGATCGCCAAGGTGCGGTCGCTCGGCATCGAGGCGATCGAGATCGGCACCGGCGGCTGGCCGGGGCGCGATCATCTCGACGTGGACGAACTCCTGGTCGGCGAGGACCGCGCCTCGGAGTACCGGCGCAAGGTGCAGAGCGCCGGACTTACGATCAGCGCGCTCTCGTGTCATGGCAATCCGATCCATCCGGATCAGGCGATCGCCGCCGACTACGACCAGGTGTTTCGCAAGACGGTGCGCCTCGCCGAGCGGCTCGGCGTGTCGGTGGTCGTGACGTTCTCCGGGTGTCCTGGTGACGCCGAGGACGCGAAGCACCCGAACTGGGTCACCGCGGCGTGGCCGCCGGAGTTTCTCGAGGTGCTCGACTGGCAGTGGGAAAAGAAGCTGATTCCGTACTGGACCGAAGCGGCGAAGTTCGCCGAGGGTCACGGCGTGAAGGTGGCGCTCGAGGCGCATCCCGGCTTCATGGTCTACAACGTCGAAACCGCTCTGCGTTTGCGGCAGGCGGCGGGCGCGAACCTCGGCGTGAACTTCGATCCCAGTCATTTCTTCTGGCAGGGCGTGGACGTGCCGGCCGCGATCCGCGCGCTCGGTCCGGCGATCTTCCACGTCCACGCGAAGGATGTCGCCATCGATCCGCACAACGTGGCCGTGAACGGCATCATCGACACCAAGAGCTACCGCCGACTGGCCGAGCGGTCGTGGCTCTTCCGCAGCGTCGGGTGGGGACATGGCGAGAGCGAGTGGAAGCGCATCGTCACGGCGCTGCGGCTCGCCGGGTACGACGGGGTGCTGAGCATCGAGCACGAGGATGCCCTGGCGTCCGTCGACGAAGGCCTTCGATCGGCCATCGACATGCTGCGCCGCGTCATGCTCACCGAGCGGCCTGTCGACGCCTGGTGGACGTAACAACCCCCGCCCGGGGCGGTATACTCCAATTTCCACGTGCCGTCCGGGCTCGCGGCTGATGAACTGGCCCATGTCCTTCGTCCCACTGGTTCGCCGAACCGCATTCGCCGCGGCTCTGGTCGCCGTCGCGGGCTGCGGCGCGATCAAGACGATGG
>JANOGJ010000714.1:0-9046 GCA_031405995.1 Acidobacteriota bacterium | reverse complement strand
CGGATCGAAGGGCCAGCGCCGGCGGTAGTGCCAGATCTCGGTGCCGTAGAGCGTCAGCACGTACGGCAATCGCCGGCGCTTCGCCCACGCGGCCGCCACCTCGATGATGAGTCCGTTGCTGTGGAGGTGCAGCAGGTCGGCGGTGCCGGCGGCCTCGTCGAGCGCGCGGCCGACACGGCGCGCCAGTCGCCACGCGTCGATCTTCAGCGCGCGCGCGAGTCCCCACGCGCCCTGGCGCCTTGGCACGCGCCACACGCGTCCGGCCGCCAGTGGGGCGGCCTCCCGGCCTGCCCTGAGCGGAGTCGAAGGGCCTTGCGCGGGCTCGTGCGCGACGAACGTGACCGTGTCACCGCGCTCGTGCGCCCACGCGCCCAGTTCGGCGGGCAGCAGGGCATTGGCGGCCTGATCCGGCGGCAAATGCGGCGAGACATGACAGATACGCATGGCTAGAGCCGCGCAATGAAGCAATGAGGCAGTGAGGCAATGGGGCAATACAAGCGCTTGTCCCTGCTGGCAGCGTCGCAGCCGTTGCCCCATTGCCTCATTGCCCCATTGCCCCATTTCGGTATTCAGCGAAGGTCATCGCCTTGGCGCCGAGATCCCTCGTCGCGTACGTCAGCGTCCGGCTCAGGCGATCGAAGAACGCGTCGAGCTCGCCCTGGGTCCGGTTGTAGGGGCTGCCGCCGACGATCGCCTCGCTCGAGTGGAAGAGCAGGTTCAGGATTGGCTCGCCGCGCGAGACGAGTTGGCGCGAGAGCGCGATCATGTCCGCGGCCGAGCTGTAGGACGGGCGCAGCCAGCGAACGTGCCCAATGCGCAGGAGTCGCAGGAGGCGTTTGGTCGTGTAGGGCCACGGCGCGCGGCCGTAGCGCCGCTCGATCGCCGCCGGCACCCGCCGGTTCAGCGCGCAGGAAACAGGCAGCTCGAGGACGCCGCTCGTTCCGGGACGCGTGGCGGTGTCGTAGGCGAGGAAGTACGGCGTGAGCGGCGCGCCGACGAAGTCGGGTCCCTGCTTGTGGGCTTCGTAGAAGAGTGGCGCGACCGACGAGTCGACGCGGTACCCCTGCCGTTCGAGCGACGAGACGTGTGAGGCGGACAACCCGAACCGGCCCGATCGGTAGGACGCCGGCCGTTCGCCGACGGCCTCGGTGATGGCCGTCGTCAACGAGGCGAGCTGCGCGTCGAATTGAAGGAGCGGCAGCGACAGCGCATACGGGTGGCGCAGGATGTCGCCGGGCTCGCAAGGCGGCGTCTCCCAGGCGTGGTGGTGCGCGCCGATTTCCACCGTGCCCCGCGCGAGCAGGCCCCGCAGCACGCCGGCGGATTCCGGATCGCGCGCGACGGGGTGCGTGATGACGTAGGTCGGCCGCACGCCATGCTGTTCGAAGAACGCCTGCAGGCGGCCGAGCGCGTGGATGTTGGCGAACGTCTGCCGCCGCCGGGCCTCGACGCTCCATTGATTGTCGCCTTCGGTGTCGATCGCGACCAGCAGCGCGGGCGTCGCCGGTCCGCTCATCGGTCCTGATCCGAGTCTCCGAGGGTGACGTGCCAGCGGCTGGTGTCCTCGTAGAACCGCCCGGTCAGGTTGACCGCGTTCACCTTGGCGACGAACTCCATCGTGGACTTCACGGAGTAGTAGCCGGACTTCCGCACGAGCGCGCGGAACCCTTCGTGCAGCATGAACGTGCGGATCTTGTCGGAGTCGGCCGCGCGGGCTTCGCGATCGACCCACCGGAGCAGCGTGAGGAACCCCGAGGCGTCGTCCGGATCGGTCAGGATGTCCACGAGCAGCGTCACGCGGCCCCGCGGCTCCTGCGCGTGGCGGTAGACGGCATAGCCGGCCACCTCACCGCCGCGCTCGAGCGCCGCGATCGTGTACCGGACGTGCGGCGCCTGGATGTACTTCCAGGTCAGGTACGCGGCGTCGCGACGCACGCAAAAACTGAACTTGTCGCGGATGCGGTCCCAGAGCCGCGTGAAGCCCGCGTCGAACTCGCGGATGACGCGCACCTCGCCCTGCAGCGGCCGCGGGCGCGAGACCAGCTTCACCCACGGCAGCGTGAGGTAGGACACGAGCCGATTCAATCCTACCGGCCACGTCGGTCGCCGCAAGGCGCGGCGGCTGAGCGGCTTCACAAAGCACGGCACTGGGCCCACGTCGGGCCACTGCATCTTCTGAAACAGCCGGTAGGACGCCTCCGAAAGCCCGAGGCCGAGCGACGCCCCGACGTTCCGATCCCACGTGCGGAACAGGACGTCGCCGAGCCCCTGCCGCTGCCGTTCGGGCGCGACCATCACGTCCATGCCCCACGCGCCCTGAATTTCCTGTCCGTTCACCGCGACCTTCACCGGCATCGTCGCGTACTGGCCGACGACCGACGTGCCTTCGCGCGCCAGCCAGATGAGCGGGCCGTCGGGCGGCACGTGGGGATTGCGGCGGTACTGCCAGTCCCACCGCAGCCGGTTCGCCTCGGCGGCGTCCAGGCCAAAGACGCGGCGGTACAGTTGCTCCACCTGCCGGCGGTCCTCGGGACGGTAGCGTTCGATCTCGGCCATGTCGTCAGCCCGGCGCCAGCACGTACTCGATATTACTGATGAGCGCGTCCTGCGTGAACGGGCTCTCCGCGAGCCGGCGGCCGATCGCGCGTGGCATCCGGCGCACGGTGCCCGTCACATGCAGCTCCTCGCGCACGATGCGCAGGCCCGCGCTCGCGATGTGGCCGCGCAGGCGCCGCACCGTGACTTTCTCGAGCAGGTCGTCCTCCTTCACCCGGCCCTGACGGGCATCGCGGATGAAGGAGTTCTCGTGGGCCGGCTCCTTCAGCGTCCACGGAGCGCGCTTGGCCAGCATGCGGAACGTGCGGAACGCGATCGTGCGGCCCAACAGGAGGTGCAGGGGCACCGGCACACGCAGCCGCGGCAAGTGCGCGCCCGCGAACGAGAGGTACGGCGCCGTCGAGAGGTAGCAGTGCCCGCCCCGCTTCAGCACGCGATGGCACTCGCGCAGGTACTTCGCCGCGTCGGACACGTGCTCGATCACGGCGTGGGACAGCACCAGATCGAATGTGCCGCCCGCGAACGGCAGCGCCATGCCGTCGGCGCGCAGGAAGTGCAGCCGGCCGAGGCCCCGCTCGCGTGCGAGCACCATGCCCGCGTCGCCAAACCGGTTGATCGGGTCGATGCCGACGACCTCGTCGGCGTGCTCGGCGAGCGACAGCGGCATGCCCCCGCCGCCGCACCCGGCGTCGAGAACGCGTCCGGTCACCGCCACGCCCGCGCGGTCGAGCACCGCGAGCACCTTGGCGCTGCGGTAGTACTCGAACAGCGCGTAGTCATACTCGGAACGGAACCGTCGATCGGAATGCGCCTTGATCAGATCGTCCCTAATCTCGCGCACGGTCGATCCCGCTCGGGGCCTTGTGAATGAGTTCCGCGCGGTCGCGAGCCGGCGTCTCCTGGACGTCGAACGACGCGACCACGCGACGGTTGGGATACTGATCGAGGATGCCCTGGATGAGTCCGGATCCTTCCTGGCTCTCGTAGCCCACGGCGGGCAAGACGTACGTCAGAATATATCTCACGTCGTCGCGCCGCAAACGGTCCTCGTAGTTGCCAAAGCCGTTTCCCACGAACACCGGCCGGATCCGATTCTCGAGCGATAAGCCGTTAGCCAGCTTGCCGTGCACCAGCGTGCCCGGTTCGAGTTGCCGGCCGACCTCGACGGACGCCTCGTAGTTGAGGTCCGTGCGAGCCGACGCCCATTGGACGTACAACGCGCCGTTCCAGCCGATCGAGACCACGAGGAACGCCGGCATCACCCAGACCGGACCGCGACGCGCGGCCAGCCACCGCACCGTTGCGGACCATTGCCAGAGGAGCAGGCCGGCGAACGCCACCGCGGACGCCGTCGCCAGCCGCACCGTGAGGGCGAAGCGACCGGCCTCGGCGTCGTCCTGGAACACCAGGCGCAGGAGACTGCCGAAGACGAGGTAGCCGAGGAACAGGATGAGCGGCAGCGCCAGCCAGCGTCGGCGGGCCAAAGACGCCGCGAGGTCGAACGGCAGCCTCGGTCGTTCGGCGGCGACGACGAGCGCGGCCAGCGCGATGAGCGCCGGGATGAACATCACGTAGCGCCGGGCATTGCCGGAGTCGTGGACCGTGAGCTCCAGCAGCCCGACGAGCACCCACAGCACGAGCAGGCGCTCGGCCGGCCTCGCGATCCGCCACCGCGCGACGATGACGGACAGGCCGAGCGTGGCGGCCACGAGAATGAGCCACATCCGGGAGAACGCGTCCTGCGCGACCGGAAGCCACGACGCACGGTCCAGCAGGTCGCGGACCGCGTAGCTCGGCTTGCGCTCGACGGCCGTGAGCCAGTTGTACCGGTAGTACTCCGACCACTCGGGCAGGACGAACACCACCGCCGCGACGAGACCGGCCGCGGCCAGGCCGACGAGTGTCAGGCCCGCGGCGCGGCGGCGATCCCTCGAGCGGACGAGCGTGGCCAGCGCGTCGAGCACGAGCGCGGCCACGAAAAAGGCGGCCGCCGCCTTGGTGAAAAAGGCGAGGACGGCACAGACGCCGGCGACCACGCCCCACAGAGGACGCCGATCGCTCATCGCGTAGGCGGCCCATCCGGCCACGAGGAACGCCGTCATCGTCGATTCCATGAGCGCCGCGCGGTTCCACATGATGAACATGTAGTTCGTCGCGAGGAGCGTGCCGCCGACGAGCGCCGCGCCCCGGCCCGCGATCGCGTGCAGCCCGGCGATGAGCAGGCACACGGCGGCGAGGCCGGACAGCACGGGCACCATCCGAGCCTGCCACGTGCCGACGCCGAACAGGCTGAACGAGCCGTACTCGAGCGCCGTGAACACCGGCGCGATGTAGACCGGATTCCAGTTGTCGGTGCGCGACTCGCCCCAGAGGGCCAGGTTGCGCGCGTTGTGCACCCACGCGCCCTCGTCGTGCCACACGATGCCGACCGACGTCGTCGGCGGATCGGCGCGTAGCCAGAGCGTGCGCAGCAGGCCCGCGGCGACCAGAATCGCGAGGATGCCTCCGATGAACTGCCGGCGCGACACGCTCAGGATCTCCGCCGCCACACGGCGAACACGGCGCCGTCGTCTTCCAGGGTGTAACCGGCTTCGAGCCACTGGCGAAGCGGTGCGGTGGTCATGAAAAACTCAATCGAGTTGGGCACGTCCGGCTCGCCGATCCGCCAGTCCCGCTTCTGGAGGGCGACGAGGGCGGGCGGCCGCCGTTGGAGATCCTCCAGCAGGCCGGCCGATCCGTAGCCCGGCACCCCACGCGCGAACTCGACGACGACCGGGCGGCTCCAGAAGAAGCGGGAGGCGCTGACCCGTTCGCTCTTCGCCAGGACTCCGCCGCCGGCGAATCCGAACACCAGAATGGAACCGGATTCCGAGGTGGATTGGCGCACGCGCTCGGCCAGATCATCGACCGCGACGGCGGAGAACTTGCCCGTGTCGCCGGTGCCGCCGAAGCGGGTGAGGTACTCGCGTCGATCGAGGCGGCCGGTCATGGCCCGGAGGTCGAGACTGAGATTGGCGGCGACCTGGGGCAGGCCCCCCAGCCTGGGGCGCCACAGCGGCGTGGGCTCCGTGCCGACGCGCCAGAGACCGGCAAGCACGACGGCGGCCATCGCCAGGCGCCAGAGACCCTGCGAGCGCCAGGCGACGGCGAGGCCGGCGGCCGCCGCGAGCGCGAACGCCGGCGTCGCCTGCACGAAGTACTGCGGAAGGCCGCGGGCGCCGTTGATCGCGATGGACGCGACCGCGGCCGCGATCCAGACGAGTACGATCGCCCCGGTCGGTCGTTCGCGGAGCCGCCCGGCCAGGACCAGCGCGCCGAGCAGCCCCAGGAACCACAACAGGTCCACGCGCGCGCGTTCGAACGGCAACGTGAACAGGTAGCTGAGCGGGCCGGTGATGCCCGCGTACGTCTCGCCTGAGTACTGCAGGTTGTAGTCGATCGTGGCGCGACGAAGATCGTCGAGCGCGCCGTTGGCCGCGAAATAGGCCAGCATCGCGATCGAGACCATCACCGCGCCGGCGCCCACCGTCGCGAGGTCGGTCCAACGCCGCCTCGAGTCCGATGCGGAGAGCAGCACCGCCAGGCCGACCGGCAGCGCGAAGGCCGCCGCGTTGTACTTGAGCCAGCACCCGACGCCGAGGCAGACGCCCGCCATCAGCAGATGCCACGGCTTGCGGGCACGAGACGTCAGCGCCACGAGCGCCGCGGCGACCGCGAGCGCGATGAACGTCTCGCACTGCGCCCGCACCGACATCCCGCCGTGGCGCTGGATTGACGGATCGGCCAGGAGCAGGAAGAGCCCGGCCGCGCAGAACCCCACGGGTGGGCCGAACCAGCGCCGGCCGAGGATGACAAGCAGCCACGCCGTGAGCCCGGCGGCGGCGAGATCCGCCGCGGCGACGACCGACTCGTGCGGCCAGACGCTCCACAGCGCCGCGTAGATGACGAACACGGCCGGCGGCTTCTGATCCCAGGTGTCGCGGTACGGCACGCCGCCGTCGAGCACGCGCTGGGCCTGGTAGAGGTAGAGACTTTGATCGCCGCCCGCCGGCTGCGCGAGCGACGGCACGCGCGCCGCGACGAGCAGCAGGAGCCCCAACGTCCACGCGCGCACGGTTGAATTATAGTGCTCAGGTGCCGCCGCTTTCGCCCGCGCAGTTGACGATGGTCGTGCCGACCTACAACGAGCGCGACCGACTCGCCGAACTCGCGCGCGCGTTGTTCGACGCGGCGGGGAAGGCGAAGGTCGAGCTCGAGCTGGTCGTCGTGGACGACCACTCGCCGGACGGCACGGGCGCCATCGCCGACGATCTCGCGAAGACCCATCGCATGCAGGTCATTCACCGCGCGGGCAAGCTCGGCCTCGGCACGGCCGTGGTCGCCGGGTTCGCGGCGGCGACGGCCGAGGTGGTCGGCGTGATGGACGCCGACTTCAGCCACCCGCCGTCGCTCGTGCCCGGCATGCTGGCCGTCTTCATCGCCACGAAAGCCGACGTGCTCGTGGCCAGCCGCTATGTGCCCGGCGGCAGCACGCCCGACTGGCCCTGGCGCCGCCGCCTGCTCTCACGCGCCGCGTGCCTGCTCGCGCGGCCGCTCTCGCCGATTCGCGACGCGGCGTCCGGGTTTTTCCTCATTCGCCGGTCCGTCGCCCGCGGCGTCAGCATCCAGGCCGGCGGCTTCAAGATCTGCCTCGAGCTCATCGTCCGCGCCTGGCCGGGACGCCTCGTCGAGATTCCGTACCGGTTCGACGACCGCGAGCTCGGCGAGAGCAAGATGAGCCTGCGCGAAGCGGCCGGCTACCTGGTGCAGTTGAAGGACTTGTACTGGCTGCGCCTGATGCGGCCTGGGCGCCGGCGCCGTGAGTACCGCCAGTTGACCGCCGATGAGGTCACCGCGATCTGGAGGCAGGAGTACTAGTGGAGGCCGGGTCTTTAGACCCGGCGTGACGCGGCCGCGGAGGCGTCGACGGCCGCGGGCATGGCGTCCGCCACCGGCGTGCCGAACAGGATGCGCGACGCCACCTGCCGCGCGACGCCCCACTTCGTCACCGTCAGCCGGGCGATATCGCCGGCGTGCCGCGCGAGATAGCTCGGACGCAGGTAGAACCGCCGCTTCGCCCGGTTGATCGCGCCCATGACCGCCGCCTCGTCGAGGCCGTTGCCGCGCAGCAGGTAGTACGAATACTCCATGCGCGTCCAGTCTTCGCTGGCGAGCAGCCCCTCGCGGCGAGCCTTCTCGTACAAATCGGTCCCGGGGTACGGCACGGCGGGATAGAAGTTGGCGAAATCCGGATCGAGCTCCACGGCGTACTCGATCGTGCGATCCAGAGACGCCGGCGTCTCGCCCGGATAGCCCAGGATGAAGAACCCGAACGACCGGATGCCGGCGGCGCGCATGTTGGCGAGGGCCACGCGAATCTTCTTGCCCTCGAGCCGCTTCATCATGTCCTTGCGTATGTCTTCCGACTCGGTCTCGATCCCGAGCGCGAGCATCCAGCAGCCGGCCTCGCGCAGCCGCTTCACGAACGCCGGGTCGGTCAGGTTGTCCGCCCGTGCGTTGCCGAACCAGCGAATCGGCAGCTTGCGGGCGATGAGTTCGTCGCAGAACGCGGCGAAGGACTTGACGTTGAGCGTGACCGTGTCGCCCCAGAGATAGAAGAACGTCAGCCCGAACTCGCGATAGCCGCGTTCCATCTCATCCACCAGCGCCTTGGCGCTCTTCTCGCGGAACTTGTGGCCCTGGTGAATGGGCGCCACGCAGAAATCACACGAGTACGGACACCCGCGTGAGTTCTCGACGATGACGTAGGGCCGGTTGACGAGCGGCAGCCGGTACCGGCCGAGGTCGAGCAGCTCCCAGGCCGGGTAGGGCGCGTCGAGGAAGCCCGTGAACGAGCCGTGCGCGCGATGCGGCTCGACGCGGCCTCCGCGGCGGAAGGTGAGGCTCGGAATCTCGCCGAGTCGATCGAGCGAGTCGAGCGTCGCGAGCTGCAGCAGGCCGTCTTCCGGCTCGCCGACGAACATGCCGTCCACTTCGGGCGCCCGCGCCATCGCCTCGACCGGCGTGCACGAGGCCTGGGGGCCGAACGTGAACACCGGCGCGCCGTACTTCGCCTTGAGCTGGGCGATCGCCTTGACGTCCGCGTCGAGCGTCGGCGTGGTGCTGGGAAAAATGATGAGCGTCGGCTGGAAGTGCTCCGCGTCCAGGCGCGCGACGAGGTCGGCCACGGACTGGCCCGTCGCCGTGAGGTCCACCAGGCGGATGTCGCAGCCGGCCTTCCGGTAGAGGGAGGCCGTGAGCGCCAGCGTGTAGGGCGGCTTCGTCGTGCCGAGCACTTCCTCGCGCTCCTGGCACCGGCCCTGGCGGGTAAAAGCGATCCCGCCGACGAGCGGCGGATTCACGAACAGGGTGCGCGCGCCGAGCAGTGTTCCCACAGGTCAGCTCGCGGTCACAAACACGGCCTCGACCTCGGCGGGTGCGGGAATGGTGG
>JANOGJ010000676.1:0-9665 GCA_031405995.1 Acidobacteriota bacterium | reverse complement strand
GCGATCGCCTGCGATTCATCGTCGAGAACCGGCTGCCGGAACTCTTTTCGATGCACTGGCACGGCATCGAAACCCCCAACAACATGGACGGCATGCCGGGCATCTCGCAGGATCCGATCAAGCCGGGCGAGAAATTCGTCTACGAGTTCACCGTCCGCCAGAACGGGACGTTCTTTTACCACTCGCACATGGCGATGCAGGAAATGATGGGGATGATCGGGCTCTTCATCATCCATCCCCCTCGCGCGCATGCGCCGCGCGTCGATCGTGATTTCGGCATAGTCCTGCAGGAATGGGCGCTGCTCCCGAACAACACCGTTCCCAACAGCCTGGCGATGGAATTCAACTGGCTGACGCTGAACGGCAAGGCGGGTCCGGCGACCACGCCCATGTTGTGCAAGCTGGGTGAGCGCGTTCGCATCCGCCTCGTCAATCTCGGGATGGATCATCACCCGATGCACCTGCACGGGCACCAGTTCTACGTGACCGGCACGGAGGGCGGCCGGATCCGCACGACCGCGGTCACGCCCGAGAACACGGTCCTCGTGGGCGTCGCGCAGGCACGCGATATCGAGTTCGTGGCCAACAATCCGGGAGACTGGCACTTTCACTGCCACTTGCCGCACCACATGATGAACCAGATGGTCTCGATGGTTGGTCCCATGACCATGTCGCACGGCACAGGAATCAGACCCGGCAGTATGGAACCTGGGATGGGCATCGTCGAGGGCCGCGCGCTCGCCGCGGACAACGGGCCGGCGTTTGGTCGCACGCTCGGCGTGGGTGCGGAGCCGGATCGCCCCGTGCCAAACATGTCTTTGGGAGCCCAGCCGCCAATCTTCATGCAGGGCGGACAAGCCGAGCCGCCAGCGCTCTTTCCCGGTTATCCCCAGGACATGTTCATGGTCATGGACGAGGCGGTCGCCAAACCTGAGACGTACGGGCTGCGGCCGACCTGGAGCGGCGGCACGATGGGGATGATGACGATCGTCCGGGTCCTCACGCCGGAGATGTTCGACAAGATTCAGGCGCTCAAGGCCGAGCAGGCCAAGAAGGCGGCCGGCCGATGAAGACCTCCATTCGTTTGTTGATCGTTGGCCTGATGCTGCCCGGGACAGGCGGCGTCGTGGTCGCCCAGATACCGTCCGCGGCCGTCGCGCCGCTTTCCCTCGAGCGCCTCGAACAAATGGCGTTTGAGAACAATCCGACGCTGCGCCAGGCGCAGGCCGAGCTCGACGCCGCCCGCGGGCGGGCACGACAAGCGGGCACCTTCCCCAATCCGGTCATCGGCTACACGGCTGAGGAGGTCAGCGGCGGAGCGGTCATCCGCGGAGGCGAGCACGGCGCCTTCATCGAGCAGCAGATTCCGCTCGGCGGCAAGCTCGCGCTGAGCCGGACGGTTTTCGCGCGCGAAGCCGACCAGGCGGAAGCCGCGTTGGACCTGCAGCGGCAGCGCATCCGCAGCACCGTGCGCGTGCTGTTTTATGAAGCGCTCACCGCCGAGCGCCGGGTCGAGATACGCCAGCGGCTGGCGGAACTGGTCAGCGAAGCCGTCGGAGTGTCCCGCCAACTCGCCAATGTCGGCGCTGCGGATCGGCCGGATGTGCTCGAGTCCGAGGTCGAGGCCCTGCGCGCGCAGTTGCAGTTGACGGCCGCGCGAAATCGGCAGTTCGCCGTGTGGCGCCAGCTGGCCGCCGCCGTGGGGAATCCGAGCCTGCAGCCCGCCCCGCTGGCGGCCACGCTGGAATCGGCCGTGCCGGAGCTCGATCGAGCCGGGGCGCTGAACGCGATCCTCGAGCGCAGTCCGGAGCTGCAAGTCGCCCGTCGCGGGATTGATCGTGCGCGGGCGGTGGTGTCGCGGGCTCGTCGCGAGACGTACCCTGATCTGTTTCTTCGCGGGGTCGCGGCCTATAATCGCGAGCTTCTCGACATCAGCGCCGGTCGGCCGAAGGCCGTGGGATGGGAGGCGGCCTTCGAAGTCGGCATCAGCCTGCCGGTCTTCAACAAGAACACTGGCGGAATCGCCGCGGCGCGGGCCGATGAGACGCGCGCCGAGGCGGAGGTTCGGCGCCTGGAGTTGACTCTTGAATCTCGATTGGCTGGGGTGTTCGAGAGCTACTTGACAGCTCTGCGCAGTGCCGAAGTGTACCGGTCGCAGATCCTGCCCCGAGCGGAGGAGGCGTACCGCTTGTACCTCGCGCGCTACAGAGAGATGGGCGCGGCCTACCCACAGGTACTCATTGCGCAACGCACTTTGTTCCAGACGACCGATGAATACCTAATGACCGTCGAGCAGGCCTGGCGCGCCGCGTTGCAGATCCAGGGGTTTCTCGTCTCCGATGCGCTCGACGCGCCTCCTCGTTCCGGCGAGCGATGAACGTGAGGACATACATGACAAGCAGAGTGTCAGCCCTGGTGATGCTGGTCGCCGCGCTGTCCGGCCAGATCTCCACGCCCGGTGCGCAACCAGACGCGCGGCTCGTGAATGCATGCGTGCAAAGCCAACAGCAGGCTTCCGCGCTCGCTGCGCAACTGTCGCGTCGCTTGGAGTCGGTACGAGGGACCAACAGCGCGACCGACATTCGTGCCGCCATGGACGATTTACAGGCGGCTCTGCATCAAATGCGCACGGCCCTGCAATCGTGTGCGGTCGCGCCAAACCCATCGGCGCCCGGCGTCGCGGCGCCGACGCCGGCCGTCCCTGTGGATCACGCGGCGATGGGCCATACCGCGCCCACGACTCAACCGGCCGAGTTGGATCAACAACTCGTGACCGTCTGCGTCCAGGGCCAACAGGCGGCGGCGGGATTTGCCGAGCGTCTGAATCGCCGGCTCGAGATGGCGCGACAGACCAATGGCGCCGCGGAAATGCGCGCTGGAATGGCTGATCTGCCGGCGGCGCTCAGCGAGGTGCGGACGTCGCTGCAGAAGTGCGAGCCCTTGCGGGCCGCCGTTGCGGCCGCCGAGGCCGCTGCGGTCGCCGCCACGATGGATCACTCGAAAATGGCGATGGGCGGCGCGCCTGCCGCTGAGGTTGCCGCGAAGCCGGCGGCACCCACGGCGCCTATGGACCATTCGAAAATGCCGATGGGCAGCGGCGCGGCCACCGGCAAACCGGGAACGGCGGCTGGCGCAAAGCCGGCGGCCGGGCCGAAGCCTGGCGCGCCTACGCCGCCGATGGATCACACGAAGATGCCAATGGGCGCAACAGCACCGGCACCGGGGGCCGATCACGCCGCCATGAAGATGGATGCCCCCAAACTACCAGTCATGCCGGCGCCGCGAATCGCGGACCCGGCCTGCCCAAGTAACGTCACCCAGGCGAACGCGCCGAAAGCGGTGCATGAGCGTAGGGTCTACTACTTCTGTTCCGCGGCGGATCGCGACTTGTTCCGGAAGGACCCCGCGGCGTATCTGAAGAAACGTCCCAGGTGAGCGGCATGGACTCTCAACCGAAGGCGCGGCGCCTGGTGAAACCGGTCCTGATAGCCGCATTGCTGCTGATCGGGCTTGCCGTTCTGGTGGGCTCCGGGGTATTTGTCTGGATCGCCTCTCGCGGCATCAGCGCAAAGGCCGAGCCGGGGACGCTCGAAACCTTCGTGGCGCGCGCGATGCGAGGGCTGGCCATCCCGCGCCGCGACCGCAAACTGACCAACCCTGTGGCGGTCTCGCCTGAAGTGATTGCCGCAGGCATGTCACACTATGCGGACCACTGCGCCGCGTGCCATGCAAACGACGGCAGTGGTGAAACCGTGATTGGGCTGGGCCTGTACCCGAAGCCTCCGGACATGCGACTGCCGGCTACCCAGGCGCTGACCGATGGCGAGTTGTTCTACATTATCGAAAACGGGATCCGCTTGACGGGCATGCCGGCGTGGGGTGCCGGCGATCCCGCAAACGCGGAAGGCACGTGGCACCTCGTGCGTTTCATCAGGAAGTTGCCGGCACTCACGCCGGACGATCTGGAGCAGATGCAGACGATGAACCCCCGCAGTCCCGCCGACGTCCGGGAAGCGGAGGAAACACGGAAGTTTCTCGAGGGCAAAGGCGAGGCGCCCAAACCGGTGCCTGCGCACAAGCATGGAGGAGGGGAATCGTGATGATGAAACACAGCAGGCTCGCCGTGATGGTCGGTCTGATGGCCGTCGGCACCGTGGGGGTGCGCGCTCAGACACCCGAGGCGCAGGTCCTCGAGTTCTTCAAGGTCTACGACGCCGCGTTCAACGCCAGGGATATCGGCAAGCTGGCGACGCTCTACCATCCCGACGTCACGATCTTCGAGGGCGCGGGTATCAATCGCGGCTGGGTCGACTACCGGGACAACCACCTCGGGCCTGAACTCAAGGCCTTTCAGGACCTCGCCTGGGCGCACTCGAACATCGTCGTCCACATGCTCGGCGAGTCCGCCGCCTACGTCACGGCCGACTACACCATCAAATACAAGACGGGCGAGCGCGCTGTCGATGGCGGCGGTATCGCCACGCACGTGCTCGTCAGGGAACAGGGGCAGTGGAAGATCCGGCATTCGATGACCGCCTCGCGGCGGCGGCCGCCTGGTGTCGGGACGCAGCGGTGAATTGAGATAACGACAGACAGGGGGATGAGATGAAAGCACGGCTGTTGGTTGTCGGAATGTTCGTGATGGTTGTCGGGGCGGTGTTAATGGCGCATGTCAGTATCACGCCCACCGAATCCAAGCTGGGCGCGAGCGAGCGGTATACCGTGCGGGTGCCGACGGAAGGCCAGGTTACGACGGTTGGCGTGGATCTGGAAGTACCGGAAGGCGTGACTGTCTCCAACGTCCTCGCCTCGGGCGGCTGGACCAGTGAAGTGCGGCGCGAGGCGAATCGGATCGTCGCCATCATGTGGAAGGTGACAATCCCGGCCGCACACTTCGGCGAGCTGGTCTTCAATGCGCGTAATCCGAAAGAGGGCGCGGCGATCGCATGGAAGGTCACGCAGCGCTTCGCGGACGGCACATCACGCGACTGGACGCCGAGCACGAAGCTCATCGCGGCGCAGTAACGGCGTCCGAGAGGAGCAAAGACACATCGTTCGTGGAAATGAGGAGCATCAGATCATGAGATACGCGAAAGCACTCCTGCTGGGCGCGGTCGCGCTGTGGCTGGTTGGGGCCACGCTTCTGGCGCACGAGGTGACCTACCGGGGCACGGTCATCGCCGTGGCAGCGGCGAAGATCCAGGTCAAAGTGACCGATGAAAAGACGAAGAAGGAAGCCCCGATGGACTTTGCCGTGACGGCCAAGACCAGGGTGCTCCGGGGCGACAAGACGGTCCCGTTCGGGGACGCGCGCATCCAGAAGGACGAGCGAATCTCCGTGACCGTGAACAACGATGAGGAAGGCCACAAGGCGATCGTGATTCGGCTGGCGGCTCAGAAGTAACACGTTTCCGAGAGACAGGGGCGTTATGAAACAGGAGGCCGTATGAGACGGTTCGCAATCGGCTTGGCGATCGGTTGGCTGGCGGTGCACGCCGGTCAGGCTCAGGCGACCCGCGACGCATTCGATCTCCAGGTACGGCCCGTGGTGTCGCCCGCGGCGGCGCCGAGCGGCGAGCCCCAGCTCTCGGTGTCAGCACGCGGCGTGCTGCTCAGTTGGATCGAACGCGCGGGCGCGCGCGCGACGCTGAAGTTCGCCGAGCGGACGGCCACCGGATGGTCGGCGCCCCGGGTCGTCGCGTCAGGCGACGACTGGTTCGTCAATTGGGCCGACGTGCCGTCGGTGCTGCGCCTTGCGAACGGCACGCTCGCCGCGCATTGGCTTCAGAAGAGCGGACCCGGCACGTACGCGTACGACGTCCGGCTCTCGCACTCGAGCGACGACGGCAAGACGTGGTCGCCGTCGTTCCTGCCGCATCATGACGGCACGAAGACGGAGCACGGCTTCGTGTCGCTCTTCGAGATGCCCGGCGCGGGTCTGGGCCTTGTGTGGCTGGACGGGCGCGCCATGGCGCCCGACGCGCATGACGCCGGCGCGATGGCCGGGGGCACGATGGCGGGTGGCGCGATGGCGATTCGATCCGGCGCGTTCGATCGCCGGTGGAAGCAGGGCTCCGAACTGCCCGTCGATCTCCGCGTCTGTGAATGCTGCCCGACCACGGTGGCGGTCACCAGTGACGGGCCGATTGTGGCGTTCCGCAACCGCACGGAGGACGAGATTCGCGACATCTACGTCTCGCGACTCGAAGGCGGCCGGTGGACCGAACCCAAACCCGTCCACGACGACGGCTGGCGCATCAACGCGTGTCCGGTCAACGGGCCCATGCTGAGCGCGCGTGGCCGCGATGTGGCCCTGGCCTGGTTCACGATGAAGGCGGGGCAGGGCCAGGCCTTCGTGGCGTTCTCGAAGGACGCCGGCCGGACCTTCACCGCGCCGATTCGCGTCGACGACGGAGGGTCGTTGGGCCGCGTGGATGTCGAGCTCCTGCCCGATGGCGCCGCCATGCCGTCGTGGATTGAGTACGCCAACGACAAGGCGGAGTTCCGGGTGCGCCGCATCGAGTCGTCGGGCGCGCGATCCGAGGCGGTCACCGTCGCCGCCATCAGCCCGGCGAGGCCCAGCGGGTATCCGCGTCTCGCGCGCCACGGCAACGAGCTGGTGTTTGCCTGGACCGAGATCACGCGCGGCGTCGCCGGTGTGCCAGACGGCACGCGGCGCGTGCAGACGGCCGTGGCGCGCCTGCCGGTCGCGGCCACTCGATAGCGTCGACCCGCCGCCCTAAGTTGTCGGACACTGAGCCGTCCAAGGAAGCGGTGAGCCCGGAAACACCGTCGCCCGCGAGGGGCGCGAAGGCGGACGCTGAGGCTGCACGCCACACAAATGGGGCAACAGCGATGATCCTCAATCGCGCAGAGTTCGCCCTCGTCAACAACTGGATCCGTCCGGCGGTGCAGCGATGGTATGAGGCGCCGAAGCTACTTCGGCTTGGGGGCCGCATGTACGGCGGGCGCGCGCTCGAAATCGGGTGCGGCGGAGGGTACGGGCTGCCGCTCATTTGTGACCTGTTCGGGGCGGATCGCGTGGATGGCTTCGACCTCGACCCACGGATGGTGACTCGCGCAAGGCGGCGGCACGTCGGTGAGGGTCGCATCAACGTATGGGTCGGAGATGCCACAGCGGTCGCCGTCCCCAGCGCCACCTACGATGCGGTCTTCGATTTCGGCATCATCCACCACGTGCCGGACTGGCGGGAGGCGTTACGCGAGGCGCATCGCGTGCTGAAGCCGGGCGGCCGGATCTACGTCGAGGAGGTGCTGGCGCAGTTTATCCGGCATCCGCTGGTCCGACGCATCCTGACGCATCCGATGCACGACCGGTTCGACGCCGCCGAACTCGAGTCACAGGTTCAACGCTGTGGTTTCACGCTGACCGGCCGCGAAGAGATGCTTGGCGCATTCGCATGGGTCACCGCCACGAAGCCGGACTCCGCCGCGGCTGCGATCGGATGAGCCGGATCAGAGACCGGCGATGTCCTATTTCACGCTGAAGACGAAGCTGGCCCAGTGGACCTCCCAGTCCGCGTCGGCGCCGACAGGCGCGGGCACGACATGGATGGTGCGGACGTTCCAGAGGCCCGAGGCTCCGGCCGGAACGGTGACGACGCCGTCGGCGGAGGACATCAGGTCGCGATCCTTTGCCGCGGGCTGTCCTTTGGCTGGCGCGATACCGGCGTGGATCCGTGCCATCGCGAGCGGCTTCCCCTGAAAGAGGATGCGTACGCGCAGCGACATCGGCGCACGCAACTGTGAGGGGTCCGACAGCGGCACGAATTCGAGCGGCTGGCCGACGACGCGATGGAAGGCGCGAGGTCCGTTGCCGAACTCGACCACCGTCTTCGCGTACTTCGCATAGCGGCGCACGATGGCGTCTGTCGGTAGCTTGCCGGCCCGTTCGTACCGCTTCAGGGCGTCTTCAGCCCCCTCGAGGACCAGGTACTTGCGGAAGCTCTCGGCGGTTTCGTTTACGTTCCGCCAGCCGAGAGAGACGCCGATGACCTTCTGGCCCTGGCTCCGGGGGCGGTGACGCAGGACGAGAGAACGGTCTTCGGTCGAACGCGCGGCGATGGTCTCCTCGTCGGTGGCGCCGATGACCCGGGCGTCGGTCAGACGGTCCACCGCAACGGCCGACTCGCTTGTCGGAAAGGCGCTGCTCGTCTGGCCGCGAACCACGATGTCGGTGGCGCCCGCGACGGCGAAGGCATCCGGCACCAGCCAGAAGTCATGGGCACCGACAGAGAGCGTGGCCGCTAGGACCCAGACCGTGACGACGACAAGCGGGATGAAGCTGCGGCGCATGTGAACTCCCTTGGTGGCCGTGCGAACGGTCTTGGCAGTATACCCATGACACGTCGGCGCGGTCAGCGGGCATCACGCGGATGCCGGCGGCGGACCAGCTTCGACACTTCAATCACCGTGACCGGTCCGAGCGCCACCAGCAGCGTCAGCGCACAGTCCGCGGCCGAGAGCGGGCCGACCTCGAACACGGCCTGCGCCGCCGGAATGTCGTGGAGCCCGAGCTGCATCACGACCGAGAAGAGGACCACGCCCAGCAACCGCACGTTGGTGAACACGCCCACTTCCCAGAACACGCGTGTCGTGCTCCGCGCGGCGAACGCCCGGAAGAGTTCGCCGAAGACGAGCACCGAGAACGCGAGATTGCGCGCTTCGGGTAGATCGCGTGCGTTCAACGCCCAGACAAAGACGCCCAGAGTCGCCGCCGCCTGCAGCAGGCCGGTCGTGATGATGAAGCGCCACTCCGCGCGTCCGAGCATCGGCTCGTCGGGATGACGCGGTGGCCGCTGCAGGACGTCCGCCTCCGGCGGGTCGACGACGAGCGCCAGCGCGGGCAGTCCGTCGGTGACGATGTTGATCCATAGCAGGTGCAGCGGCAGCAGCGGCAGGGGCATGCCCGCCAGCGCCGCCACGAGCATGACCGTGAGCTCTGCCGTGTTGCCGGACAGCAGGTAGACGAGCGTCTTGCGGATGTTGTCGAAGATCCCGCGCCCTTCGCGGACCGCGGCGACGATGCTGGCGAAGTTGTCGTCGGCCAGCACCATGTCGGACGCCTCGCGCGTGACTTCCGTGCCCGTCCGTCCCATGGCGATCCCGATGTGGGCCTCCCGAAGCGCTGGCGCATCGTTCACGCCGTCACCCGTCATCGCCACGATGGCGCCCCGGGATTTCCACTCACGAACAATTCTGATTTTGTCGTCGGGCGTGGCTCGCGCGTGGACGAGAGCGTCAGGCGCGTCCGGGCCCGACAGGATGCCCAGTTCCCACGCGATCGCGCGGGCCGTTACGGGATGGTCACCCGTGATCATCACCGTCGTGATGCCGGCGGCGCGCGCCGCCGCCACCGCCTCGACTGCCTCGGTGCGGGGCGGGTCGGCAATGCCAATCAGGCCGAGCAGGGTGGCTCGGAGTTCCGGACCGGCGGGCGCGACCGCGACCGCAAGGACGCGCAGACCGCGCTCCGCCATTTGGGCGTTGGCGCCCAACGCGCCCTCGACGCCCGAGACGCACAAGGGCAGGACGCTTTCGACGGCGCCCTTGATGTACACGCGGCCGTCAGCGCGCTCGATGGACATCCGCTTCTGGACGGCGTCGAACGGGACCACGGCGACGCGACGATTGGCTGTCTCAAT
>JANOGJ010000649.1:0-1591 GCA_031405995.1 Acidobacteriota bacterium | reverse complement strand
GCTGAGTCGATAGGCCGTGCCCAACTCCGGTCCGTCGCCGACGAGCAGGAGCCTCGCCGGGACCTCGCGCCGGATGCGGGCGAAGATCTCCATGACGGCGTCGATGCGCTTGACCGGCCTGAAGTTCGACACGTGAATCACGAGCTTGGTGCCGGCGTCCGGGGCGTACTGCCGCCGCAGGTCCGCCACGTCCAGCCGCCGGTGCACGGCGCAGTCCAGGAAGTTGGGGATCACCTGGATCTCGTGCTTCACGCCGAGTTCCTCGTACGTGGACGCGCGGAGGCTCTCGGACACCGCGGTCACCACGTCGGACTGCTCGATGGAGTAGGCGACGATCTCCGAGTACGACGGGTCGTTGCCGACGAGCGTGATGTCCGTGCCGTGCAGGGTGGCCACGAGGCGCGGCGCCGGCGCGTCCCAGGTCGATTCAAGCACCTGGCGCGCGAGCAGCGCGGCCGTGGCGTGCGGCACGGCATAGTGCGCGTGAATCACGTCGAGGTGAAACTCCCGCGCCACCTGCACGACCTTGTTGGCCAGCGAGAGCATGTACTGCGGCTCGCGAAAGAGCGGGTACGTCGGCGTCAGCACCTGGTGGAACGACAGGCCGGCCTGGAACACGCCCGGCCGGAACGGGAACTCGGTGCTGATGACGTGGACCCGATGGCCTCGGCCCGCGAGCGCCCGGCCGAGCTCGATGGCGACCACGCCGCTGCCGCCCACCGACGCGTAGCAGATGATGCCGATGTTCATAGATGCGGCAGCACGATCGGGTCCTTGACGAGCAGGCCCTCGGCGAAGCCGACCCCGGCGAGCGCGCCCATGTGGGCGTCGCGGCTCTCGATGAGCTGGGAGAATCGCGGCGAGTTCAGGCGCGTCGCGACGGCCCCGGGCGCGCCCGCGCGGAACTGGCTCGCATAGCACGCGAGCGCGCGCCGCTTGATCGCGTACACGTCGGAGACGTCGATCACGAAGGACGGCGTCGTCGCGTCGTTGATGAAGTAGTAGCAAACGGTGGCCGGCTTCCAGGGCTCGCCGTCGGCCGCGTACCGCCGCAGGCCGCTGTTGAAGACGGCGTCGGTGAGCACGCGGCTGGCCGTGCCGTGATCCGGATGGCGGTCCGACCAGTAGGGCAGCGCGACGACTCGGGGCCGCGCCTTCCGGATGAGCGCGGTCGCCTGCGGGACGTGCGCCGGCGCGCTGCCGATCGCGCGATCGGGCCAGCCGAGGTTGACCCGCCACGCCGCGCCGAGGACCGCGCGGGCGGCCTCCGCCTCCGCCCGCCGTCCGTCGGCCGTGCCGTTGCTGCCGAGTTCGCCCGCCGTCAGGTCGCACAACCCGACGCGCAACCCGAGTGCGACGTGGCGGGCCACCGTGCCGCCCAGTCCGATCTCGATGTCATCAGGGTGGGGCCCGAAGACGAGCAGGTCGACCGTATCCATCGACTGCCCAGTTTACAATGCCCCCGCGCATCACATTCCAGGCCGATCCGCCGGCTGGCGCCGGACGCGCCTCCAACAGGCCCGGAGCGTCCGCACCAGGGGCGCCGGGATCCCTGTGAGGAGCCGGAACTTGAGCGGAGGGCGGGCGACGG
>JANOGJ010000644.1:0-4555 GCA_031405995.1 Acidobacteriota bacterium | reverse complement strand
CAAAGTCCCCTGAGTTTTCCACAGATCGAGGTACGACCCCTTTATTCACTCCGCAGCGACACCATCGGATCCACGCGCGACGCACGGCGCGCCGGCAGGTACGTCGCGGCGATCGCGACCGCGCCCAGCAGCACGGCCACGGCGCCGAACGTCGCCGGATCGCGGCCATTGACGCCGAAGAGCAGTCCCTCGATGAACCGGGCGAGCACGCCGGCCGCGACAAGGCCCGCCAGTACCCCGATCGTCGCGACCGCCGCCCCGTGGCGGAGCACCAGGGCGAGAATGCCGCGCGGAGTGGCGCCGAGCGCGATGCGGATGCCGATCTCCCGCGTGCCCTGCGACACGAGATAGGCCATGACCCCGTAGACGCCGACCGCGGCGAGCACGAGCGCCACGCCCGCGAAGAGCGCGAGCAGCGTCATCGAGAATCGCTGGCGCGCGAGCGATTCGCCGACCCGCGCCGTCATCGTGCTGAGGTGATACAGCGGAAGATCCGGATCGAGCTGCTGAATCTCCCGGCGGAGCGCGGACGCGAGCCCCGCAGGATCCGCCCCGGTCTTGAGCGTGACGTACATGGCCCGGGACGCGCGTTGCGTCTGCGGAAAATAGAGCGCGATGCGCCCGTCAGTGTCGAGCGCGTACTGCTTGACCCGGCCGACGACGCCCACGACCGTGAGCCACGGCGCCTTAGACTGGAGATCGCCGAGGCGAATCCGGCGCCCGATCGGGTCCTGGCCGGGCCAGAGTTCGCGCGCCATGAACTCGTCCACGATCACGACTCCGGGCTGATCGGGTTTGTCGGTGGCGTCGAAGAACCGGCCCGCCGTGAGCGGGACGCCCATCGCCTGAAAATAGCGGCCGGAGACGGTGCGCTGGTCGGCGTTGATGAAGTTCTCGCCGGGCGGCGGCGTGCGGCCTTCCACGGTGATCGGGCCCCACGCGAAGTAGCCGCTCAGCGGCAGCGACGTCACCCCGCCCGAGTCGGAGACGCCGGGAATCGCATCCAGGCGCTCCCACAGCGCGCGGTAGGCGTTCTGCACGGCGGGGCCGTCGGCGTACTTCCGTCCGCTCATCGCGAGCTCGACCGTGAGCACGCCGGACGCATTGAAGCCGGGGTGCACGTCCTGCAGCCGGCCGAAGCTGCGTATGAGGAGTCCCGCGCCAATCAGCAGCACGACCGAAAGCCCGAGTTCGGCGACGACGAGCAGGCGGCGCAGGCTGAGGCCGCGGCGCCAGATTGCGCTCGCGCCCGCCGAGCCGCGGGCCGCGTCATTCAGCGTGGCGTGCAGATCGAGGCGGCGGAGGCCGAGTGCCGGCGCCAGGCCGAACAGCACGCCCGACACGAGGCACAGCAGCAGCGTGTACGCCAGCACGGGCCCATCAACCGCGATCGCGTCGAGCCGGGGGATGTCCCGCGGCTGGAGCAGGCGGATCCACTGCACGCCGCCCATCGCCAGCAGCACGCCGAGGGCGCCCCCGGACATGGCGAGCACGAGGCTCTCGGTGAGCAGCTGGCGGACGATACGGGCGCGGCTGGCGCCGAGCGACGCGCGCACCGCAATCTCCCGCTGCCGCGCGAGCGCGCGTGACAGCAGCAGGTTGGCGACATTCGCGCACGCGATGAGCAGGACGAATCCGACCGCGCCAAGCAGGATGCCGAGCGGTCGTTTGATGCCGCCCACGACCTGGTCGACGAGCGGCACCACGCTGAACGTCAGGCCGCCGTTCGGCGGATACACGTCCGGGAAGTCACGGCGAAGGCGCGCCGTGATCGTGTCCATCTCGGCCTGGGCCTGGCCGGACGTGACCCCTCGGCGCAGCTTGCCGATGATGTTGTAGTCCTCGCGGGTGCGCACGGTCGACGCCGCCGTCCCCAGCGGCAGCGGCAGGAAGATGTCGCCATCGAGCGCGACGCCGAGCGTCGGCAGCACTTCGCGCGGCAGCGAAAAGCCCTCCGGCAGGACGCCGACGATTTCATACGGCTGGCCGTTCAGCGTCACCGAGCGGCCGACGACCGCCGCGTCGCGCCCGTACCGCCGCGTCCAGGTGCCGTGCCCGAGGATCGCCGTCCCGGTGCGTCCGGGCACGTCGTCGGCGGGCTCGAAGAGGCGGCCGAGGGCGGGCCTCGCGCCCAGCATCGGCAGCAGGTTGGACGAGACCCGAATGGCGCCGATCCGCTCGGGCTCGCCGTCACCGGTCAGGTTGACGTTCGCTCCGAGCGCGATCGCCAAGTCGTCGAACCCGCCGTGGCTGTTCTTGATGTCGAAGTACTGGGCCGTCGAGAACCAGTCCTCGGCGATGTTCAGGCCGGGCGACCGGTTCCAGAGGATCACCAGTCGTTCCGAATCCTGGTAGGGCAGGGGCCGGATGAGGAGCGCGTGCGCGACGCTGAAAATCGCGGTGTTGGCGCCGATGCCGATGGCAATGGACAGCACGGCCGCCGCCGTGTGGCCGGGCTGGCGCGCGAACCCGCGCAGGGCGAATCGAATGTCCTGAATCAGCGTGTGCATGGCGGCCTCGAGCGTCGGTGGGCGCTATAATGTCATCCCTATGCGAAAAACAATCTCGTTCGTTGTAGCGGGTCTCGTCGCCCTGGCTTCGGCCTCCGTCGTGGCGCAGACCCCGGCCGCCGGTACGCAACCGGTCACAGCCGGCCTTCGTCAGTGGTGGGACGGCGCCAAGAAGAACCTCCGCGAATCGGCGGAGTTCATGCCCGAGGCGAACTACAGCTTCAAGCCGGTTGCCGAGGTCCGCTCGTTCGGCGCCATCCTGGCCCACGTGGCCGGCGCGAACTACGTGATCTGCTCCGCGGCCAAGGGCGAGAAGTCGCCGTACGGCGAGGGGGACTTCGAGAAGACCGCGACGACCCGGCCGGCGATCATGAAGGCGCTGGCCGACTCGCTGGCCTACTGCGACACGGCGTTCGCGACCGACGACCGCAAGCTGGCTGACATGATCGAGATGCCGTTCGGCATGGGCAAGCAGGCGCGCGCCCCCGCGCTCGTCCTCAACATCGGCCATCTGAACGAGCACTACGGCAATCTCGTGACCTACTTCCGCATCAAGGGCATCGTTCCGCCTTCTTCGCGGTAAGGGGCGCAATGGAGGCCGGGTCTTTAGACCCGGCTTCTCGGCGGGGCTGAAGCCCCGCCCTCCATCAGGCCGATCAATTGACCAACCGACCGGACTGATTCGCCCTCTATCGCCAACGCGATGAGTCCTGTCGCGTTGGCAACCGCGAAGCTCGGCCCCTGAAAGTTCCGCGCCGGCGCCACGCCGGGAATCGGCCGCGGAAACGCCGATGCGCGCACCAGGACCGTCCCGTCCGGCTGGACGTCCACTTCACACGCATCCCGCGGGCAGGTCCAATCGGCTTCGACGCCGACGACCCCCCGCAACGCGCCGGGCAGCCAGTCCGATCCCGCCTGCGGCGCGGCCGCGACGATGATCGCGCCGGCCGCGAGGGCGTCCGATACCGCGCCGGCGAGCGCCACCTTGTGCTCGCGGTTGGACGTGCCGAGGCTGAGATTGATGATGGCCACACGCGCGGCGGCCGCCCATCGGATCGCCTCCACCAGCGCGCGTCCCGACGTCTTGAGCGATCGATCGAACACCTTGACGGCCAGGAGCGCGGCGTCCGGCGCCTTCTCGTGAATGGCGCCGGCCACGGCCGTGCCGTGTCCGAGCCGGTCGGTGAGGTCGCCGCCCGTCCGGCCCTCATCGTCAATCGACACACCGCCGGCGACGCGCTCGACGTGGGGGTGCGCGGCATGGATGCCGCTGTCGACGATCGCGATGCTGATGCCGCGGCCCGAGCGTCCGGCGAACGACGCCACCGAGAGCGTGATTCCGGCCATCAGGGCAACATGGCGCCCGGACGCGCGAAGAAGAGCGCGGCGAACGCGCCGCCGGCCCCTTCGAGCGACGCGGGCGTGCCCGTCTCGACCACCCGCGCGCCGTCGATCATCACCACGCGGTCGGCCGCGCGCACGACCTCGAGCCGGTGCGAGATGACGACGATCGTCCGACCGCGCATGACGCGGCGGACGCCATCGACCACGTCCCGTTCCGACGCCGGGTCGAGCGCGGCGCTCGGTTCATCCAGGACGAGCACCGACGGATGGGCCGCGAGCGCGCGGGCCACCGCAATCCGTTGGCGCTCGCCGGCCGACAGCGCCAGGCCGCGCTCGCCGACGATCGTCCGGCCTCCCTCGGGCAGCGCCGCCACGAACCGCGCGAGGCCGGCGGCGCCGAGCGCCCGCGACACATCGTCATCGGTCGCCTCCGGATTCGCGTACCGCACGTTCTCGTCAATGGAGGCGTGAAAGAGCGCCGGGTCCTGTTCGATGACGCGTATGTGCCGGCGCAGGTCGGCGAGTCGCAGTCCCCGCAGGTCGCGGCCGTCGAGACGCACGGCGCCCGCGTCGGGGTCGAGCAGCCGGACCAGGAGGTCGGCGATCGTGGACTTGCACGACGTTCTTGGCGCTGACAATACGGTTCCAGGCGTCGTAGACGAATTGCCTCCCCGTTTCGTCCGTAATCATGTTGCCATTGG
>JANOGJ010000612.1:0-9633 GCA_031405995.1 Acidobacteriota bacterium | reverse complement strand
GAAACGACTCCCGACCTCGTTTCCCACCCCTGGCACCGACGGCCGCGTTTCTGTGGAAAACAGGTACGACCCCTTCAAGTCCTGAACTGCATCACGACGCCGCGGCGGCCGGGCGGGGGCAACACGGCGGCGATCGCGTCGAGCGTGCGCGGCTTGGCGCCGCGATTTGCCTCCACCAGCGCGCGTGCCGCCGCGCCCAGCCGCGCCCGCTCCACCGGATCGCCCGTCAACCGCACCACGGCGGTCGCGAGCTCGGCCGCGTCGGCCACTTCGACCGCCGCCTGCGCCCGCAGGAACGCCGCCGCGATCTCGGCGAAGTTCTGCATGTGCGGACCAAAGACGATTGGCTTTCCGAACACCGCCGGCTCGAGGATGTTGTGCCCGCCGTGGTCGATCAGGCTCCCGCCGACGAAGACCACCGTCGCCACCTGGAACAGCTGCGCCAACTCGCCGATCGAATCCAGAATCACGACGTCGGCGCGCGGCTCGGCATCGACCGACAGCTCCGTCCGCCGCACGACGCGCAGCCCTTCGGCACGCGCCAGGGCCTCGGCCTCGTCGAACCGCTCGGGCTTGCGCGGGGCCAGGATGAGGAGCGCCGACGGATGCGCCCGCCGGACGGCGGCAAACGCGGCGAGCGCCGGGCCCTCCTCGCCCTTCATGGTGCTGGCCGCCATGAAGACGGGCCGCGACGCCGGCACGCGGAAATACCGCAGCACCCGCCCCGCCCCGCGCCCGGCCACGGCGCCGGGCGTTTCGAGCGATTCGAACTTCAGGCTGCCCGTGACCGTCACCCGGGCCGGATCGGCGCCGATGTCGATGATGCGCCGCGCCGACTCCTCGCTCTGCATGCAGCACCGATCCACGTCGGCCAGGACCCGGCGGAAGAACGGCCGGACCAGCCGGTACCGCGGATAGGAGCGCGAGGAAATCCGCCCGTTGACGAGCACCGTCTTCACGCCCGACTTCCGGCAGGCGCGCAGCAGGTTCGGCCAGATCTCCGTTTCCATCATGATGAAGATCTTGGGCCGGACGAGCCGCAGCGTGCGCTTCACGAAGGGCGGCCAGTCAAAGGGAAAGAAGAACACGGCGTCCACGTCCTGCAGCCGCGTCCGCGCGATCTGCTGGCCGGTGAAGGTGGTGGTGGACAGAAACAGCTTCAGGTTCGGGTAGCGCTCGCGCAGCTCGGCGACGAGCGCCCGCGCCGTCAGCGCTTCGCCCACCGAGACGGCGTGAATCCAGATCGACTCGTCCCCGTCAAGATTGAAACTGACGGGCAGGTACCCCATCCGCTGGGCCAGGCTGCCGACGTACTTCCGATACCGAATCGCCTGGTACGCAAACCACGGCGACAGGAGCACGGCGAGCACGACGATGACGACGGTATAGAGGGCGTGCACGTCAGCGAATCATACCCGTCCCGATGCTAGAATTGGCAGTTCGCTGGCGCGTCTCGGCGCGGGCGGAAGGCGAGGCACATGAGCATCAAGGTCGGCATCAACGGCTTCGGCAGGATCGGCCGCAACATCATGCGCGCCGCCATGGCTCACCCCGACATCGACATCGTCGCGGTCAACGACCTGACGGATGCCGCGACGCTCGCGCATCTCCTGAAGTACGACTCGATCCTCGGCAACCTGCAGGCGGACATCCGCGCGACGGCCGATCGCATCCGCGTCAACAGCGACGAGTTCCAGGTGCTGGCCCAGAAGGACCCGGCGCAGCTGCCGTGGAAGGCGCTCGGCGTGGACGTCGTGTTCGAAGCCACCGGCCGCTTCACGGCGAGAGACGACGCCGCCAAACACATCGCGGCCGGGGCGAAGCGCGTCATTGTCACCGCGCCGGCCAAGAAGCCGGACGTCACCGTGGTGATGGGCGTGAACCACACGGCGTACGACCCGGCGAAGCACCAGATCATCTCCAACGCGTCGTGCACCACGAACTGCCTCGCGCCGGTCGCCAAGGTCCTGCACGAGTCGTTCGGCATCGTCAAGGGCTGGATGACGACGGTCCACGCCTACACCAACGACCAGAATCTGCTCGACCTGCCGCACAAGGACCTACGGCGGGCGCGCGCGGCGGCGCTCTCGATCATCCCGACGACCACTGGCGCGGCCGCGGCTGTTGGCGAGGTGCTGCCGGAGATCAAGGGCCGGCTGGACGGCATCGCGCTCCGCGTCCCGACGCCGAACGTGTCCGTCGTGGACCTCAACGTGATCGTGAGCAAGACCGCAACGGCCGAGGACGTGAACGCGGCGTTCAAGGCGGCGGCCGACGGCCCGCTCAAGGGCATCCTCGAGTACGTCACGGCGCCGCTCGTGTCGATCGACTTCCGCGGCAACCCGCATTCGGCGATGCTCGATGCCGCGTACACAAAGGTCATGGACGGCGACTTCGTCAAGGTCATGGCCTGGTACGACAACGAGTGGGGCTACTCGAGCCGCTGCGTCGATCTGCTGAAGTACATGGCGTCGAAGGGGCTCTGAGGCAGGGCGTGAAGACGATGCGCGACCTGCGGCTCGACGGGCGGCGCGTGTTCGTACGCGTGGACTTCAACGTGCCGATCGAGGGCGGCCGGATTGCCGACGACACGCGGATCCGGGCCTCGTTGCCGACGATCAACTACGCGATCGAGCACGGCGCGACGGTCATCCTCGCGTCCCACCTCGGCCGACCCAAGGGCAAACCCAGGCCCGAGTTCAGTTTGAAGCCGGTGGCCGCCCATCTGGCCGGGCTCCTCGGCCGTCCCGTCGGCTTTGCGCCGGACTGTATCGGCCCGGCGGCGGCGGAAGTCATCGCGGTCAACCCCGGCGGCGTCGTGCTGCTGGAGAACCTCAGATTCCATCCCGAGGAGGAGGCCAACGACGCGGCGTTCGCGCAGTCGTTGGCTGCGCTCTGCGACGTCTATGTCAACGACGCGTTCGGCTCCGCCCATCGCGCGCACGCGTCGACCGAGGGCATCACGCACCTCGTCGCCGATAAGGCCGCGGGCCTGTTGATGGCGGCCGAAATCGAGTATCTCGGCAAGGCGCTCGGCGCGCCCGCGCGGCCGTTCGTCGCGATCCTCGGCGGGGCCAAGGTCTCCGACAAACTCGAGGTCATCGAGAACCTGCTCGGGAAGGTCGACGCGCTCGTCATCGGCGGCGCCATGGCCTATACATTTCTCAAGTCACAAGGCGTCCCCGTCGGCCGATCGCTCGTCGAAGACGCGCTTGTGGCGACCGCGGCCGACCTCCTCACGCGCGCGAAGGCGCGCGGCGTCGCGCTCGAGTTGCCGGTCGACCACGTCGTCGCGCCGAAGCTCGAAGCCGGCGCGCCCGCCGAGACCCTGGCCGTCGGCGACGCGGCGATCGGCGACCGCATGGGCCTCGACATCGGACCGAAGACGATTGCGCGTTACGCTGGCGTCATTGCGAAGGCCCGGACGGTCGTCTGGAACGGCCCGATGGGCGTCTTCGAGATCGACGCGTTCGCGGCCGGCACGATCGGCGTCGCGCGCGCGGTGGCGAACGTCACGGGCACGACGATCATCGGCGGCGGCGACTCGGTGGCGGCCGTCACCAAGGCCGGCGTCGCCGATCAGATGACACACATCTCGACGGGCGGCGGCGCGTCGTTGGAGTTTCTCGGCGGCACGGTGCTGCCGGGCGTTCAGGCGCTGAGCTGATATGCGCACTCCCCTCCTCGTCGCCAACTGGAAGATGCACAAGACCATCGCCGAGTCGGTCGCGTTCATCCGCGAGCTGGCGCCGCTCATCGCCACGCTCGACAGCCGCGACGTCGTCGTGGCGCCGCCGTTCACGGCGCTGGCGGCGGCGGTTGAGGCGGCACGCGGGACCCGCGTCGGCGTCGCCGCGCAGGACGTCCACTTCGAGCGCCAGGGCGCGTTCACCGGCGAGGTCAGCGCCGGCATGATCCGCGACGCCGGCGCGACGCACGCCATCGTCGGACACTCCGAGCGGCGGCGCATGTTCGGCGACACCGACGAGTGGGTCAACCTCAAGACGCGCGCGGCCATCGCCGGCGGACTCGTGCCCATCGTCTGCATTGGCGAGACGTTGATGGAGCGCGAGCGCGGCGAGACACTCGCCGTCCTCGACCGCCAGGTGCAGGCAGGGCTCGACGGCCTCAGCGCGGATCAGGTCGGCGCGCTCGTCCTGGCCTACGAGCCCGTCTGGGCGATCGGCACGGGCAAGAACGCGACGCCCGCGGAGGCCGACGACGCGCACCGGCACATCCGCGGGCGCCTCCGCCAGTGGTTCGGGGGCGGCGCGGCGGACGCCTGCCGCATCCTTTATGGTGGGTCCGTCAAGCCCGACAACATCCGCGATCTCATCGGCCTTTCCGACGTGGACGGCGCCCTCATCGGCGGCGCCAGCCTCGAAATCCGGAGCTTTTTCGAGATCGTCAGCCGGAGCCGGTAGGCGGCCGGCGGCGACGATCTATACTGAATCGCTATGTATTACGCCATGGTCGGCTTCTATGTGCTCGTCTGTCTCCTGCTACTCATCGTCGTGCTGCTGCAGCAAGGCAAGGGCGGCGACATCGCCGCGGCGTTCGGCGGTTCGAGCAGCCAGACGGCGTTCGGCGCGCGCGCCGGCGCCACGGTGCTCACCCGTGCGACGACGGTGCTCGGCGCGCTGTTCATGGTGTGCGCCTTCGTGCTCGGCATGATGGGGTCCGGCACCGGGGGCGGGTCCGTCATGGGCGGCATCGACGCGCCGCCGGTTGAGTCGAAGCCGAACGTCCCGGAGCTGCCGCTGACCCTGCCGCAAGCCGCGCCGGCACCGGGCCTGCCGGCCACGGCGCCGACGACGACCCCGCCTGACGCCGGCAAGGGCAAGGGCGACGCTCCGAAGAGCGAACCGGGCAAAAAGGGAAAGTAGGCGACAACTTAGAACTCAGAACTTCGAACTCAGAACTGGGTTCAAAGTTCAGGTTCAGGGTTCACCGTTCAGGGTTCTAGTTCTGAGTTCTGAGTTCGGAGTTCTAAGTTACAGAGTTTTTCTCTGCCCCACGCGGAAGTGGCGGAACTGGCAGACGCACCAGCTTGAGGGGCTGGCGCCCGTAAGGGCGTGGGGGTTCGAATCCCCCCTTCCGCACCACTCGACTCAGCCGCTCCCGCGGCTTCGCTCGTGGCAGGCCGCGTTGATTCACCGAGTCGAGTGGTGCCCCGAGCGAGCCTGGGTTAGGGCGAGTCGAGGGGCCCTCCTTATGACAGACGCTCGCGTTGGGCATGTCCCTTGCAGTCGCCAAGGCGATGCCCTTTGTCTACATCCTGCGCTGCGCGGACGGCACGCTCTACGTCGGACACACTCAGGATCTTGAAGCCCGGGAGCGGAGCCACAACGACGGCACCGGGGCGAGACACACAGCGACGCGTCGTCCAGTCCGAATTGTCTATTCGGAAGCGCACGCAAAGACCTCAGAGGCCATTCGGCGCGAACGCCAACTGAAGCGCTGGAGCCGAAAGAAGAAGGCAGCCCTGATCGCAGGCGACCGAACGTTGCTCAAGCAGTTGAGCAAGCGACGGACACTCCGTCCGTGAGCTCCCGGCCATGCCCTACGACAGCAGCTCGCCCGGCCGGCACCCGGTCGAGAGCGCGGCAACAACCAGAGCTCTCAGGTGGGAGCCGGCGTGTTTTGACGACCGTCACGGGCCCACGCTTGAACGGCGTCGTTTCCAGGTGTCCCTCGGCGATCGCCCAGAAGAACAGGTGGCGCAGACGGGAGAGCAGACGATTGGTCCCGACTTCCCCGCTCTTGGAGCCAGGCTTGCTCCGTCCGTCAGCCTGTTCCTGACGACGCCAGGTGCGGACGCTTTCAACGTCGGCACGCGTGATGTCGGTGAGCGCCTTGGCCTCGAGCCGCATCGTGGTGCGTTGCCCTGCCGGAATCTCGGAGCGTCGGAGCATAGCGACGAGGATTTCCATCTCGCGACGCCCACGCTGCCGGCGGGTTGGAATCCGAACGTGCCGCCGCAGGTACTCATCGCACATGTCGCCGAAGGTCAGCGGCGTGCTTACCCGAAGGCGCGCGGGTGGTGCCGTGTGAGGATCCGCAAACGTTCCGGATCGGATCTCGCTGCGGAGTCGATCGCGCCAGGCAACGGCCTCAGCTCTGCTCGCAGCCGCCCGCTCGCCTCGAGCATCGGCTATCACGTCCAGCGAATAGCGATAGTGGCGTCCACCGCGGTGAAACAGGAAGTGCCACGCGTGGGAACACTTCGCCCACTTGCGGCTCCCGCAGTCACACCGCTTCGTCAAGCCATCGTGCGTGCGCTTCGGCATCGCTCCTTCCCTTTCAGCGATCCTGAGTGCAAGAACCCACCCTACCATCGTCCGAAAGCTCTTGGAACTCTCGACGCTGTCCTCAATCAGGAAACGCGTTGCGAATGCGCCGCGAGCACGGGCGTCGTCGACTGCATCAACCACGAGTCAACGTCCTCGGCTTTGATTCGCCAACACTTGCGACCGCCCACTCGATAGCCGCGCAGCCGGCCGGCGCGCAGTTCCCGAAGAATCGTCGCGGTCGAAACCCAAGCGCGAGCCGCGGCGCCGCGCGGATCGAGCCAGGCCGAAGTGCTGTGCGCGATCACTGGTGCGAGCCCCTGACCGATCGAGAGGTTCGATTGAGCATCATGAGCGCTCCGCCATGCACATTTTCGAAGTACGGCGCCGAACATGATCGCGACGCAACGCGTGTCAGCGACGAGGGCAAGCAGCGGCCATCGGCAATTGCCACTCCGCGGCTCGTCGGAGGCGCCGTCAAGGCCGCAAGCCCCGCGTGCGGGGGCCGAGCACCGCGAGGCGCCTTGACGGCGCCGAGACGAGCGCGACAATCGCCACGCCGATGGCCGCGCCGGGCATCAGTCGTGTGGCATGACAGACGGGCCAAGGGGGAGCGACCCCAAGGGCCACCGTCGAGCCGCGCCAGGGCGCGGCGAGCCGGTGAAAACGGGGGTCGCTCCCCCTTGGCCCACGACCCCGAGCGAGGCAGAGTTCTGCGCCCAGCTTGGTCGCGGCAGGCCCGTTTCTCGGCGTTGAGGTTTCGGATCGTGGGGCCAGCGTGGAGGGCCGGAGCTGGGGCCAGCGCGTGGGCCACCGCGATGCTGTGCCCGCTGGCCCCGCAGTGGAGACCGGCAAGGCCACCCTGGCGCCTGAGGCTCGGCTTGTCATTGAGGTCTTCACACAGGTCGAACGCACCATTTCGACAGCATCTGACATCCGGCATTTCGTGACGTGCTGCTCCCGGCGCAATGCGAATCTTCATCTCGCGCGTTTGGCCCACGCGGCTACGAGTACGACCGGCTCGGCAACCGGAAGAAAAAACTCGTCGGCACGGGCGATGTGACATACACCTACGACACGGGCACGCAGCGCCTAATGGGCATCTCCGGCGCGCCAGAGACGGCCACCCTGACCTACGACGTGGTCGGCAACCTCACGGGCGATGGCACCGGCGCGTACACGTGGACGGCGTTCGACCTGCTGGCCACGGCGACCGTTAGTGGCGCAACGACGACCTACGGGTACGACGGAGAGAATCAGCGGAAGAGGAGGGACGGACCGGATGGCGTGCGGTACTATATGCACGGCCCCGGCGGCCAACCTATCGCCGAGTACCGTGAGACGCCCGGCGGCCCGGCGCTCGTCCGTGAGTACATTTATCTCGGGACGAAGCTTCTGGCGTCGTCCACGCACGATGACGCGGCTCCGGCGGGCGGCCGCGTGGCGGCCGTGTCGGTGTCGCCGCAATCGCAGCCGTTCGGGACGTCCGTGTCCGTGACGGTCACCGGCGCGCCGGAACCCTGCAGCAAGGTCGAGGTCGATTTCGGTGACGGGACGGTGACGCCCTACACGATCGCGTCGCCCTACGCGCTGCCGCTCGTCGTCACACACACGTACGCCGCAGCCGGTGCCTACACCGTGATCGCGCGCGGACAGACGGGGACGTCCGGACCATGCCTGGGCGTGGTCTCGGCGCCGCTGGAGGTCACCTCGGGCAACGTCGTGGACAACGGCGACTTCAGCCAAGTCGACGGTAACGGCTTGCCGATCGGCTGGGGCATCTACACGCAGGGCGGCCAGGGCTACTGGAACGCGACCAGCGGTGTCTTTAACTTCTATCGGACTGCTGGGATGAATCAGGCGGTGACCCTGCAGTACACGGGCTTGGCGCTGGCGACGGCCGCGCCGCTCGAGCTGACGTTCCGCATGGGGAACAGCGACACGGTGCGGAAGCGCCTGAGCGTGATGATTCACACGCCAACGTTCGACGACCTGGCGCTCTGCACGTTCTGGCTAGACCCCCAACAACCCCTGAAGAATTACGCGATGCGGATGCACACGACGAAGGCTTGGGCGGATGCGACGGCATCGTTCTATGCGGCCGACGTCAACGCCCAAGGCAGCACGGGCGCGTACCAGTTAGACGACGTGGCGTTGACCTACCGGCCGGCGCTCTCGTCGGCCAAGACGGACTGCGTGGACCCCCTGGCCCCCGCGTCGGGCGGCGACGAACTCGGGAACTTCCTCGTGAACAGCTACTTCACTAGTGGGATCGCGTCCTGGTCGGTCCCCGCACAGCCTCCGCTTGTCTCGCAGGTCGTGAGTGAGACGCTTGAGTTCTACCGGATCGCGGGCTCGCCGCCTCCGGTCATCTCGCAGGCGACGGCGCAGGCCGCGAACCAGGACCAGCGGCTGGCGGCGATCTTCGAGCTGGGCAATACGAGCAGCGTGCGACAACGTATCACCGTCCAGCTGCAGGACGCGAACGGCGCCGATTACACGAACTGCGTGTTCTGGCTCGCCCCCGGTACGCCGAAACAAGCGTTCGCCATGACGACCTACGCGGGCCTCGCGTGGTCCAGCGCTACGATTGCGGTGGCACCAGCCACGGTCGGCAATTCGTCCGCGTACGAATGGCTTCAGTTAGACACCGTGAGTCTGGCCAAGATCACACAGGCCACGCTTGGGACCGAGTGCTTTGAGCCCGGCTCGTTTATCGTGCAGGGCGGCGCACCCGCACCGGTGCCGGATGCCGTTCTCGTTCAGAGTTCAGCGTTCACGGTTGACCATCTGGCTAGTTCTCCAGCGCACCACTTGACTCGTGTTCCCCAGTCTGACGACTTGGCAATTCCGTCCGGCCCCAGCTCGACCGCGCCGGCGGCCCAGGCCGTCACGGTGTCGGTGCTGGGCACGGGGACCGGGACGGTGACGTCGAGTCCGGGCGGAGTCACCTGCGGGAACTACTACGTCGTTTGCACCGGGTGGTTTGGCGAAGGCGCGACCGTGACGCTCACCGCCACGCCGGACGCGAACCAGACCTTCGTCGGCTGGACCGGCGCGTGCACAGGCACGAGCCCCTGCGTGGTGTCGGTCGTCGGACCGCAACAGGTCGGCGCACTCTTCGGTGCGGCGCTGACCTTCTACCACCTGGATGCCCAGGGCTCGGTGCGCATGATCACGAACGCCGCCGGGAACGTCGTCATCCGGCGCGACTATTTCGCTTTCGGCGAAGAGACGGGTGCGCTCACGGGCGACCCGCGGAGGTTTACTGGGAAAGAGCTCGATCCGGAGACTGCGTTCCACTACTTCGGCGCCAGGTACCACCGCGGCGAGACCGGCCGAT
>JANOGJ010000604.1:0-2652 GCA_031405995.1 Acidobacteriota bacterium | reverse complement strand
TGCGGCTTGAGGTACTTCGCGATGTCTTCAAAATTCGCCAACTCGCGCGACAGTTGCGCGACGCTGTTCCTGACGTCCGACGGCATGGTGATCCTTTGTGCTCTCAGTGTACAATGGACGCTCCACTCCGCTCCGCTCTTCGGAACGAGTCCCTCCAAAGGAAGATAGCTCTTGGCATTCAGTACTCTCGCGCTCCATCCCAGTCTTCACCGCGCCATCAAGGAAATGGGCTTCGTCCGCCCCACGCCGATTCAGGCGGAAGCGATTCCGCCGGCGCTCGCGGGCAAGGACGTCCTGGCCTGCGCGCAGACGGGCAGCGGCAAGACGGCCGCCTTCCTGCTGCCGATTCTTCACGCGCTCATCGACAAACCGCGCGGCACCACGCGCGCGCTGGTGCTCGCGCCCACGCGCGAGCTGGCCGCGCAAATCCTGGGTGACATGCAGGACCTGGCCGTGCACACGCCCGTCACGGGCGCCTCGATCTTCGGCGGCGTCGGCCACGGCCCGCAGGAGCACGCGTTCCGCAGCGGCGTCGACGTGATCATCGCGACGCCCGGCCGGCTGCTCGATCACCTGCGCTCGCCGTACGCGAAGCTCGACCGGCTCGAGTACCTCGTGCTCGACGAAGCCGATCGCATGCTCGACATGGGCTTCCTGCCGGAGATCCGAAAGATCCTCCGGTACGTGCCGGCGAAGCGGCAGACGCTCTTCTTCAGCGCGACGATGCCCCCGCCGATTCGGACGCTGACCCACGAGATGCTGCGCCAGCCGGTCACGATCAACCGCGAGCGGCAGTCGGCGCCGCCGGTGGGGATCACGCAGGCGGTCTACCCCGTGGCGCATGAGCTGAAGTCGGCGCTGCTCGTCGCGCTGCTCCGGCGGGGGGACATCCGTCAGGCGCTCGTCTTCACGCGCACGAAGCACCGCGCGAACCGGCTGGCGGACTCGCTCGTGCGCGAAGGCATTCACGCGGATCGGATCCACGGCAACCGGTCGCAGGTGCAGCGTACGCAGGCGCTCGCCGCGTTCAAGAGCGGCCGGGTCCCCGTGCTCGTGGCGACCGACATCGCCGCGCGCGGCATCGACGTCGACGCGCTCGGGCACGTCGTCAACTTCGACGTGCCGCTCGTGGCCGACGACTACATTCATCGCGTGGGCCGGACGGGACGCGCCGAGGCGACGGGCGAGGCGTTCACGTTCGTCTCGCCGGAGGAGCGGAACGAGTTGGCCGCGATCGAGCGCGCGGTGGGCCGGACGCTGCCCCGCGTGACGGTGCCGGACTTTGATTACAACGCGCGGCCGGCCGCGCGGCTCGAGATTCCGATCGCGCAGCGCATCGCGGAGATTCGCGCGCGCAAGGCGCAGGATCGCGCGCGGTCGCAGGCGAAGAAGCAGCGACAGGGCGGCCACGGCCCGGGTCACGGCTCCGGGCAGGGCCAGCCGGCCGGCGGGGGTCAGTCGAGGCCGCACGGCGGCGGCGACGGTCCGCGCGCCCCTGGCGCCGGGCGCAAATGGACGTTCCGGCCGCGGCGAAGACGGTAGGCCTAGCCGCTCACGAACCGGCCTCGCGCATCACTCGTTCGAGCAAGTCGGAGACACCGACGAGCGCCGCCGTGGCAGCCAGGTAGTCTCGATCGAGCCGTTCGCCCTGCCGCGTCGCGATGGCCAGGGCGTCCCGCCATTGCCGCTCGGACACTTCGCCGCCGCGCCGATACCACAACAGCTTCTGCAGCAGGATGTCTTCCGGCGTGTGGATGAACCAGAAGCGATCCGGCCCGGCCGTCACCTGCACCCGGCGGCGTCGTTCGAGTTGATTGCTGTCGAGGAGCGAACCGGCGATAAAGAGATCGACCTTGACGCCGGACCCATGGTGGATCAGGTTCGTGCTGGTTCTGGTCGCGACCGCTCGCTGCAGGGCGTCAGCGTCGGCGTAGAACTCGTGGCCCAGGGCGCGCACGAAGGGGTCGATGGTGTCGGCGGTCATGTCGACGAGGATGTCGGCATCGATGGACGATCGCGGCTCGCCGCTGAACGAACTGGCAAGTGAGCCGCCCACGGTGTAGCGGACGCCCGCCTGCTCGAGCGCCGCGATGACCAGCGACGCGACTTCGATGAGGTCTGTCACGGCTCGAGTCGATCGAGTTCTGGATACGCGCGCCGGGCCAGCTCCGGGCCCAGCTCAAGGGCGGCCAGACGGACGGTCAGTTCGCGGTCGGACGCCGACGGGTAGCGGTCCCGCAAACCGGCCAGCGCGAGCGCGCGGGCGGCGCGTGACGCGCCCGCGACGAGCTGGGCCACTTCAATGGTGGAGAGTCCGCGCCACGCGGCGATCTGGCGGTCCTCGGCCGCGCGGTCTGTGTCCCGCGACAAGCGCGCCTCGCGTGGCGATCGGTCGGCGACCATGAGCAGATTATAGGCAGGGGACGCCTTCGCCGGTCTCGTCCCGTACAATGAACACACGCGCCCGTAGCTCAGGGGATAGAGCATCGGCCTTCTAAGCCGAGGGTCGGAGGTTCGAGACCTCCCGGGCGCGCCAAGTATTGGGCGGGGGGACTTCGTCCCCGCCGCACCCCCCTTACACGCTCACTCGCGTCCCTCGACCATGCTCGGGACGCCCTGAGCTCTGTCGAAGGGCGGGGACCCCTTAGCCCC
>JANOGJ010000498.1:0-11231 GCA_031405995.1 Acidobacteriota bacterium | reverse complement strand
GGAAGGACGCCGCCCTGTTCGTCCTTGACGGTGCCAATGAGGGCTCCCGTCAACCCTTGGGCGGCCGCGACGAGGGGAACCAGCACACACGCGGCCACGAACAGGGACAGGCGCCGCCGCATTCGTGTCGGGGATAGCTGTCGGCTCGTGATCTCCATGCGCGCATTATAGCCACTGCGACCACGTCACGGCATATTCCCGCCCGCAATCCACCCCGTCGTCCAGGCGCTCTGGAAGTTGAACCCGCCCGTAATGCCGTCGATATCTAGAATCTCGCCGGCCAGATAGAGACCTGGGACCACCCGGCTCTGCATTGTCTTGAAATCGACTTCGCTCAGCTTGACGCCGCCGCACGTGACGAACTCTTCCTTGAAGATGCCTTTGCCGGAGATCGCGAATGACGCGGCAGTCAGTTCGGTGACGAGCCCCGCGAGAGCCTTGTTGGACACGCTCGACCACGTCGCGTCGTCGGCAATGCCCGCGTGGTGGACGAGTCGCGTCCAATAGCGCGCGGGAATTGAGAAGAGCTTCTCGGATCGTACGAGCTTTCGTCCGTTCTGGGCCTTGAACGCGAGCAGCTCCTGCTGGACCTGTGCGGATGTGTGGGCTGGGACGAAATTGACCGTCAGCGTCGCGTTGTAGGCGCACTCCGAGAGCATTCGGGCGCCCCACGCGGAGAGCTTGAGCACCGCGGGCCCGGAGAGTCCCCAGTGAGTAATGAGGAGCGGGCCGGCCTGCTGCAGATCCTTCGAGTGACCGTCCGACACAGTCAGTCCGACGTTCTCGAAGCTGATACCGGCGAGTCCCGCGAGTCGCGGGTCTGTGACCTTGAACGTGAAGAGCGACGGCACGCACGGAACGATGGCGTGTCCCAGAGAAGCAGCGAGGCGATAGCCCGCGGGGTTGCCGCCGGTTGAGAGCAGCACACGGTCGTATCGTTCGCGCGAACCGTCACTGAGCTCGATCTCGAACTGTTGACCGGGCGTTGACGTCGCGGAGACACCCTTGACGTTGGCGCCAAGCCGCAGATGAATGCCGGCCTCGCGCGCGGCGCGCACCAGGCAGTCCACCACCGTGGACGACTGGTCGGTCACCGGAAACATCCGGCCGTCACCCTCCGCCTTCAGCGGGACGCCGTGCTGCTCGAACCACTCCACCGTCTCGCGTGGACCGAAGCGGGTGAAGGGCCCAAGGAGTTCCTTCGCCCCTCTGGGATAGCCCTTCATCAGCTCGCGCGGGTCGAAACAGTTGTGTGTGACGTTGCAACGTCCGCCGCCGGAAATCTTGACCTTCTGAAGAGGATGCTGCGCAGCCTCGAATAGATCAAGGTGCGCTGAGGGATCCCGAGCCGCGGCGGCGAGCGCGCCAAAAAACCCGGCCGCTCCCCCACCGACAATCGCAACTCTACCCACCCTTGACCACTCTCCCGTTCTTCATCACGAACACGATCTGCTTGAGTGCGGTCGCGTTTTCCAGCGGGTTCGATGCCGTCGCGATGATGTCGGCAGCCAGGCCCGCGCGAATGGCGCCGCGCTGCTTGTCGATGCCCATCAGGCGCGCCGCGTTCGTCGTCATGGCCTGGAGCAGCACCTTCGGCGGCACACCGGCCTGGATCCACGGCTCGATGCCGCGCATCGACTCCGTGCCGCGCGTCTGACCCGCCGGGTTGTCGATCACATCGGTGCCGAAGGCCATCGTGACGCCGATCTGCTGCGCTCGCTTGAGCCGATCGACCCATCGGGTGCCCGGCTCCCGCAGGCCAAGATAGTCGGTGCCCACGAGCACGACGCCGTTCTTCTTCATGACCGCGAGGTCGTCATTGGTCACATCGGGACCGTGGTCGATCGAGTCGACACCCGCTTCAGCCGCGTGGTGCGCGCCTCGCTCGGTCCACGCGTGGGCCGCGAGCTTCAGACCCGCGTCGTTCGCCTCGGCCTTCATGAAACGGATGTCGTCGGCCGAATAGATGTAACGCTGGTCGTCCACGACGATCTTGATGACCGTCGCGCCGAAATGGATGTTCTCGCGGATCGCCTTGCGCATCTCATCCCGCGTATCCGCGAACGCGTATTCGGGCGTGGCGAGTGCCGGCTTGTCCGGCTGCAAGTGGAATTGCCCGCCGAAGGGCGCGATGATCCGCCCGGCCGTGTGCATCGTCGGACCCGGGACCAGGCCGGAGTCGATCCCGCGCTTGACGCTGACGCACGCGTAGTTGCCCTCGTTACCGACGTCGCGCACGGTGGTGAAGCCCGCATCGAGCATCGCGCGCGCGTTGGCCACGCCCTCGACAGCCCGCATCGAGTCCGGGTCCATCAGCGTCGTGTAGAAGTAGTTGCCGTGGTCCCGGTTCTCCTTGACGGTCATGCAGAGGTGGGTGTGGGCGTCGAACAGGCCCGGCAGCACCGTGGCCTTCGACAGGTCGATGACGGTCGCGCCCGTCGGAATCGCCACGTCGGCGCCCACCGCCGTGATGCGCCCGCCCTGGACGAGGATGATCTGATTCGTGGCAACCGTGCCGGCATCCGTATCGATCAAGCGGCCGGCACGAATCGCAGTCGCCGCCGGCGGCGTCTGCGCGCTGATGGACGAGATTGACGCGAGCGTGACGACGGCGAGGACGGCGGAGGCGGATAGGAGCGTGCGTTTCATGGTGACCGAATCCTACACGACATCGTTCGCCAATAACTCAATCACCCGCTCCCTCAATAACTCAATACACTCTCGTGCACCATGCCTTCCATCCTCATCACCGGCTGCTCGACCGGGTTCGGACGCGTTACGACCCTGCACCTTCTGAAACGCGGCTGGCGCGTGATTGCGACCGTGCGCAAGGTCGCCGATCGCGAGGACTTACGGGCTGAAGCGAGTGCGGATGGCGTCGCGGCGAATCTGACGGTCGTCATCACCGACATCACGCAAGCCGACGACGTGGCCGGCCTTGGGCAAGTCGTCGCCGAGCGCGCTTCGTCCCTCGACGCGCTCGTGAACAACGCCGGTACCGCCTTCCCTGCGCCGCTCGAGCTCCTGCCGATCGACGAGTTCCGCGCCCAGCTCGAGATCAACGTCGTCGCGCAACTGGCTGTTACCCAGGCCATGCTGCCGTTCCTCAAGACGGCGCGTGGCACGATCATCAACGTGAGCAGTGTCGCCGGCCGGATCGCCTCGCCGATGATCGGCGCCTACAACGCGAGCAAGTTCGCGCTTGAAGCCATGAGCGACGTGCTCAGGCTCGAGCTGATTCCGTTCGGGATTCGTGTGGTGGTCATCGAGCCGGGCAGCAGCCCGACGGCGATCTGGAAGACCAGCGGCGATCGCCAATCTGCATCCACGGGCGGCGCGATGGCGCCCTACGCGAAGCTCATCGAGCGTCTTCGCGTAGTCGCCGAGCAGGCTTCGCAGACCGGCTTTCCGCCCCAGATGTTCGCCGACCTGGTCGAGCGCATCCTCAATCAGGCCCATCCCAGGCCGCGCTATGCAATTCCGGCGGCGATCCGGCGGCGGCTCTTACTAAGGAAGCTCGTCTCGGACCGGATGATGGACCGGCTCATCAGGCGCGCACTGGGATGGTAGTTGACGCCCTGGTGCCTGAATATTAGACTCACAATATGAAGACAATATCGATCACCATTGACGAGCGCATGCTGCGTGCCGTCGACAAGACCGCCGCGGCGGCGAAACGCACGCGGTCGGACCTCTGCCGGATGGCGCTGGCCGACTGGCTGGCTGGGGCCAGGCGCCGCGAACTCGCCCGCGCGGACCGCGAGGCCTACGCGCGGCATCCGGTGACCCGCGACGAGTTTGGCGATGTGCTGGCGGTCCAGGTCCTGGACGACTCGGGGCGGCGCCGGTGACGCGCGGCGAGATCTGGATGTTCCGATTCGGCGCGCCTGACAAGCTCCGGCCCGTGCTGCTCCTGACACGACCGGACATGGTCGGGGTGCTCAACACGGTCACGGTGGCGCCGGTGACGCGCACGATCCGTGGCGTAGCGAGCGAAGTGGCCGTCGGCCAGGAATGCGGACTGAAGGCACCGTCCGCGATCAACCTGCATCACGTCGCCACGGTGCCGAAAGCGGGTCTACGGCGCTTCGTCGGCAGCGTCCCGCCAGCCGTGCTGGCGCAGGTCCGCGACGCGATGCTCTTCGCGCTAGGCTTCGACCGGTAGGCTATCATCCGCTGCATGCGAAAGCTCCTGGTCGCGGGATTGCTGCTCTCGGTCCCCACGGTGTGGGCGTCTGACTTCCTGATGGAGGGCGTCGACGCGGCGCGGACCGGCTGGGTCAAGGACGAGAAGATCTTCACGACCGCCAACGTCGGCGGGATGAAGCTCTTGTGGAAAATCAAGCTCGACAGCACCCCGCGGGAAATGCACAACCTCTTTGCGCCGCTCATTGCCGAACGCGTCACCACGCCACAGGGCGTCCGCGAGGTCGCCGTCGTGGCCGGCGTCACGGACGATCTCTTTGGCATCGACGTCGCCAGCGGAGAGCTGATGTGGCGGAAGCACTTTGACACTACCTTCGTATCCACGGGCCGAGGCGGCGGCACGCTGTGCCCGGGCGGACAGACGGCCGTACCCGTGCTCGGTCAAACGGCCACCGCGGGCAAGTACACGATCTACGCGGTGTCGTGGGATGGCCGCTTGCGGCAGGTGAACCTCGCCGACGGCCAGGATGTGGCGCCGCCCGAGAAGTTCATGCCGCCCAACGGCAAACCGTACGCGCTCAATCTCGTGAATGGCGTCGTCTACACGGCGAGCGCGCAGGGCTGCGGCGGCGTGCCGAATGCGTTCTACTCGTTCGACCTCGCCACGCGCAGAGCCAGCGCGTTCCTGCCGGCTGGCGGTGGGCTGTGGGGCCGGCGCGGGGCGGCCATATCGCCGGAAGGGGTCGCGTACCTCGGCACGGGCGACGCGCCCTTCAACCCGGCGACGAAAAGCCTCGGCAACGCGATCGTCGGTGTCAGGCTCGACGCCAACAAGCAGCTTCAACTGGTCGATTACTTCGGCGCGCCAAACGCCAACTGGTTGTTCCGCCGGGATCTCGACGTGAACGTGACGCCGATCTCCCTCGATTATCGGGGACGCAAGTTCCTCGTCGGATCGAGCAAGGAATGCCGGCTGTGGCTGCTCGATCGAGACGGGCTCGGCGGCGACGACCATCGCACGTCGCTCCACACGACGCCGCTCCTCTGCAACGACGCGCAGGCATTTGACGGCAAGGGTGTCTGGGGCGCGATGGCCGCCTGGGTGGACGCCCGCGGCACCCAGTGGGTGCTGGTGCCGTTCTGGGGCGAGGTGAGCAAGACCTTCCGCGCGCCCGTCGAGCATTCGCGACCCACTGGCGGCGGCGTGGCCGCGTATCGCCTTGAAGAAAAGGCCGGCAAATGGCAGCTCTCGCCAGCGTGGCTCTCGCTCGACATGGACCTGGCCGAGGAGGTCGTCGTCGCGGGCGGCGTCGCGTTTGCGTACGCCGCCGGTGAAGACGCCACCCAGACGATTCAGGAGCGCGCCTGGAATGAGCCGGGCGGCGCGCGATACGGGGGCGGCCTGGATGCCGGCGCCCCGCGGCGCATTCCGGGCTCCAGGTACGCCACCTTGCATGCGCTCGACGCGCTCACCGGCAAGGAACTGTGGTCGAGCGGCACGCAGATCACGTCGTGGAACCATTTCAGCGGTCTCACGGTCGCCAACGGCCGTGCGTACGTCGCGACGTTCGACGGCATGCTGTATTGCTTCGGCGTCGCTCGACCGGCCGCGGCCAAGTAGCAAGTAGACGGAGGACTCGCGTCATGCGCATCAAACATATCGTCGCCGTCGTAGCGGCATCGGCCCTGGCGGCGGGAGCGTTGTGGGCCCAGGCCCGGGGCGGCGGATCCGAGTGGCTGACGGCGCAGGGCGACGCCCAGCGCACGTCCTGGATTCGGACCGACGCGGCCATCTCCGTCGACAGCATGACGAAGCCCGGCTTCGAGCTGCAGTGGAAGGTGAAGCTCGCGAACCAGCCGCGTCACTTGAACGGCCTGGCTCAGGGCGTCACGGCGAACGGCGTCACGCTCTTCGTCCCCATGTCGCTCGTCACGGGCAGCTCGAACAACGTCTACGCGATCGACAACGACACCGGCTACACGGTGTGGCAGCGACACTTCGACACGCCCTTGCCGGTGGCGACCGCCGCGTGTCCCGGGGGCATCACGGCCGCGGCAACGCGATTGGTGCCGGTCGCGCCGCCGGCGCCGCCCGACGGACGTGGCGGCGGCGGGGGCGGGGGCCGCGGTGAGGGCTATCGCGGCAGCGTCGGCGAGCCTGGCCAGGGCGTGCCGGTCGAACAAAGGGGTGGCGGTGCCGGACGCGCCGCAGGCGCCGCTCCTCCGGCCGCGCCGGCCGCACCGCCGGCATCAGGTGCGCGCGCGGCAGGCGCACCGCCCGTCGCGGGCGCAGGGGCACCACCCGCGCGCGGCGGTGCCGCGAACGCCGGCATTCCTGGCGCGCCGGGCGGCGGCGGTCCGGGCGGCGGATTCGGGCGCCCGGCCGGCGTCGGGTACGTGATCGCGAGCGACGGCGTGCTCCACGTACTGGGCCTGCAGTTGGGCAAGGACCTTCAGAAACCGGCCCCGTTCCTCCCCGCCAACGCGAGCTGGTCCGATCCCATCGCCGCGAGCGACACGTTGTACGTCGGCACGAACCAGCGGTGCGGCGGCGCGCCAAACGGCGTCTGGGCCATCGACCTCGCCGCCGAGAACAAGCCTGTCGTGTCGTGGAAGACGAACGGCGGAAGCGTCGTGGGCTCAGTGGTCCTCGCCACGAACGGCACACTGCTCGCGGCGATCGGTCCCGGATCGGTCACCGCCGGCGGCTACGCCAATGCCATCGTCGCGCTCGATCCCAAGACGTTGCAGCTCAAGGATTGGTTTACGGATCCGAGCGCGGAGTTCGTGTCCGCACCGGTCGTCTTCACTCAGGGCGACAAGGACATCGTCGCCGCGGCGACCAGGGACGGACGCGTCCTGCTGCTCGATGCCGGGTCGCTCGGCGGCGTGAATCACTCGACGCCGCTCTACGCGTCGCGATCGCTGGCGGCCGACGCCGCGACATTCGCGCCCGGGGCGTTGGCGACGTGGCAGGACATGCCCGGCACACGCTGGCTGCTGGTGCCGACGAACGGCGCGATCACCGCGCTGAAGGTGAGCGACGATGGCGGCCGGCTGTCGTTGCAGCCGGGTTGGGTGTCGCGCGACCTCGTGTCGCCGGTGACGCCCATCATCGTGAATGGCGTCGTGTTTGCCATGTCGAGCGGGCGGGCGGCGGCCACGGCCGGCGCGACGGCCGCCGACGTCGCGCGGCGTTCGTCACCCGCGGTGCTCTATGCGCTGAACGGCGTGGACGGGAAGGAGCTGTGGACCAGCGGGAAGACGATCACGTCGTTCCTGCCGGGGCGGAGCTTCTGGAGCGCGACCGGCCAGGTATACGTCGGCACGCTGGACGGCACGCTCTACGCCTTCGGATTTGCCATGGAAAGGAAGTAGTGGAGGCCGGGCCTTTAGGCCCGGCGGTTTAGCTACACGCACACGATCCGGTCCCGGGCTGCTTCGATCTTCTTGAAATCGAGCCCCGGGACTTTCTTTAGATCGTCAATCATCTTGCACGGGTTCTTCTCGCGATAGGCGATGAGCGCCCTCGCCTCGCTACGGAGCAGCCCGACCACGCTCTCGAGATCGATCGCCGGCGCCGTGTTGACGTTGACGGGCCGCGGCGCCTCACCCAGGAAGTACGTCGTCAGGTACTGCTGAATTGCCGCGAGGTCCTCGTCGGTCCCCTTCGCCCCGCGCTGCACCATGTCCGCGACCACGGCCGCCCATCCGTCGCGCGTCAGGCGCAACGAGGCGACGACGCGCGGGTCGTGACAGCCGGCGCAGACCTTCAGAGTCACGGTCTTGCCCGGTCCCTCCGGCATCCCGTCCGAGGATTGTTGGGAGGGCGCGCTCTGACCGGCGGCCGCGAACAACCCGCTCACAACCAGGGTCATTGCGGCGACAACCACGCCGGCCCTCACGACCGTTCTCGCGCGCACGGATTGATTGTACTTGTGAGCGCGCCCCGCCCGGCTGAATACTCCTCCTGCGAATGATGTCCGGGCGACGGTGGCTCACCGCGGCGGCGATTCTGCTCTGGGGATCCGCGATGGCGGCGACCGCCACGCGGCCGCAGCGCGCCGCCGGTCCAAGGCCCGCGCGCGTGAGTTACGACGCCCAGATCCGCCCGCTCATCGTCGAATACTGCCTCCGTTGTCACAATCAGGACCAGCGCAAAGGCGGCCTGTCCCTCGCGACCTACGCCGACGTGCTCGAAGGGGGCAAGGACGGACCCGTCGTCCGGCCGGGGAAGAGCGGGGACAGTTTGCTGATCCACCGCCTGACTGGAGCGAGCGAGCCGCGGATGCCGCAAGATGATGTCCCGCTCGACGCCACGAGAATCGACCTCATGCGTCGCTGGATCGATGAGGGCGCGCGCCTGACGCCGGCGTCGCCGCCGGCCCCTGCGCCGTGGGAGGCGCCGCTCGCGCTCGAGCCGCCCGTCGTGCCCGCTTTGGTGTGGCCGTCGTGGAGCGCACCCGCCGATCGGATCGTCGCGGCCTATCTGCGCGATCATCGCGTCGCCGAGCCTCGGTTGGTGTCCGATGCCGCGTTCGCGCGCCGGGTCTACCTCGACCTCTGGGGATTGCTGCCATCCCCGGACGCGCTCCAAGCGTTTGCGGCCGATCGGTCCCCCGCCAAGCGCGCGGCGCTGGTGCAGCGGCTGCTCGGCGACAACGATCTGTACGCCGAACACTGGATGTCCTTCTGGAACGATCTGCTGCGCAACGAGGATGGCGTGACGTACTACTCGGAGCAGGACGGGCGCCGCAGTATCACGCCCTGGCTGCTGCCCGCGCTCCAGACCAACCTGCCGTACGACCGGTTCGTCCGCGAGCTCCTGAATCCGGCGGGGCCGAACGGCCCGGAGGGGTTTCTGATCGGCGTCAACTGGCGCGGTGAGACGAGCGCGGCCGTCACGCCCTGGATGCAGGCCTCGCAGAACACGGCCCAGCTTTTCCTCGGCATCAATCTGAAATGCAACGCCTGCCACGACAGCTTCGTGAATCGGTGGAAGCTCAAGGACGCGTACGGCCTCGCGAGTTACTTTGCGCCCGACGCGAAGCTGCAGCTGTTCCGCTGCGATGTCGCGCAGGAGCAGTATGCCGGGCCCGCCTTTCTGTATCCGGCGTTGAATCGGGCGCCGGCGACGTCCGCCCTGGCCGATCGGCGCGCGGCGGCCGCGGCGATCTTCACCGATCCGCGCAACGGCCGGCTCCCCCGCACCGTCGTCAACCGTCTCTGGCAGCGGCTCGTCGGCCGCGGCATCGTGGCCAACGCCGACGAGATGGACGGCCGGCCCTGGAGTCCGGCGCTGCTGGACTGGCTCGCCAGCGATTTCGTGGCGCATCGGTACGACCTGAAGCACCTGATTTCGAGGATCGTGCTGTCGCGCGCCTATCAGATGCCCGTGGTCGCGCGCGCGGCCGAGCCGCCGGCCGGCGGCTATGTGTTCGGCGGGCCCGAGGTCCGCCGACTGTCGGCCGAACAGTTCGCCGATGCCATCGGATCGATCACGGGCGAGTGGAGCGTCTCGACCTTGAATATCGGCGGAGGGCGCGGTGCGCCGGCGGCCGCCGGCGGGCGCGGCGCCGGGCGAGGCGCGGCGATTGGAGCGGCACCCACCGACCCGCCCGAGGCCGGCCGGTACGTCCGCGAGTGGCGGCACATCTCGACCGACCTGACCCGCGCGCTCGGCCGCCCGATTCGCGATCAGGTGACGTCCGTCCGCGCCACGCAGCCGACGACCCCGCAGGCGCTGGAACTGGTGAATGGCGAGCTGCTGACGCGCCGGCTCCTGTTCGGAGCGCGGCGGATGCTCGGCGTCCAGGGAGCGGAGCCGCCAAGCCTGTACAACAAGAGCGTCGCGGGCCGGACGGCGCGGCCGGTGCCCTTTGACATCGACATCTCGTCAGCGTCGCGGCTGTGGCTCCTCGTCCGCGATCAGGGATCGAATACGCCAGCCATGCTTCTACCGGTCTGGGCCCAGACGGAGTTCGTGGCCCCAAACGGGACAACGACGCCGCTCGAGGCGGTGCGACCTGCGGAGAACGGCGGACTGCGACCGGGTGCCGGCCCGATCGCACTGAACGGCGCCCCGGTTCCGGTCCTCCGCGTCAGCAACCCGTCGACGCTGAGCTACGACGTCGCCGGCCGCGGATTCGCGCGTCTGCGCGGGGTGTTGTGGATTGAGAATCCCGCCGCCGACGTCGGATCGACCCTCGATCCGCAGCTCCGCTTCTACGTGTTCAGCGAAGAACCCAACATGGATCGCCTGCGCCCGCCCTCGCCCGGCACGCCATTGCCCGCCGCGCCCGTGGTATCGACGCCGGCGCAGGCCGTCGATCGCGTCTTCAGGTACGCGCTGGGACGGGCGCCCACGCTCGGGGAACGTCGCGCGGCGGAGCGCGCGCTCGTCGATCCCGCCCGGCCGGGCCGCGTCTCGCCCGAGGGGCTGGCCGATCTCTTGTGGGCGGTCATGATGACGCCCGAGTTTCAGTTCATCTACTGAGGTCCGTCGATGACTGGCGAAGAGAAACAGATCTACGCTCAACTCACCCGCCGCGGGTTCCTTGGCGCGACGGCGGCAGCGACGCTGGCCGCGCTCGTGGGCCGCGAACCGACGCTCGCGCGCGCGGCCAGCCAGCTCACGGCCACGGCCGACAGCGTCATCGTGCTCTGGATGGCCGGCGGGATGGCGCAGACGGAGACGTTCGATCCGAAGACGTACACGCCGTTCGCGCCCGGCGTTCCGATCAAGCAGGTGCTGAGCACGTTCCCCGCCATCGACACCGCGGTCGACCACATCAAGTTCACGCAAGGGCTTGAGCGCATCGGCGCGGTGATGGACAAGGGCGCCGTGATCCGATCGTTCATGGCGGCCGATCTCGGCTTCATCCTGCACTCGCGCCACCAGTACCACTGGCACACCGGCTACATCCCGCCGCAGCCGATGGCCATGCCCCACTTGGGCGCCGTCATTTCGAAGACGCTCGGGCCGAAGCATCCCGACATGCCCGCGTTTATTACGATCGGCCAGACGATCGAAGGTCCTGGCGAGAACGCCACGCTCAAGGCGTTCCACACGGCGGGGTTCCTCG
>JANOGJ010000454.1:0-3212 GCA_031405995.1 Acidobacteriota bacterium | reverse complement strand
CCCTGAGATCCAACCTTTCTGATCCTCCGTGCTCTCCGCCCCACCGCGTCCTCCGTGTTAAATGGTAGCGACATCAGCCGAATCGTCCGGTGACGTAGTCTTCGGTGTGCTTCGTCTTCGGATTCGTGAACAGCTCTTCCGTCGTCGAGAACTCGACCAGCTTGCCGAGCCAGAAGAACGCCGTGCGATCCGAGACGCGGGCGGCCTGCTGCAGGTTGTGCGTCACCATGACGATCGTGAAGCGCGTCTTGAGATCGTGAATCAGCTCTTCGATCTTCGCCGTCGCGATCGGATCGAGCGCCGAGCACGGCTCGTCCATGAGCACGATCTCCGGCTCCAACGCGATGGCGCGCGCGATGCAGAGCCGCTGCTGCTGACCGCCTGACAGCGCCAGTCCGCTCGTGTGCCGTTGGTCCTTGACCTCGTCCCACAGCGCCGCGCCGCGCAGGGATCGCTCGAACGCGCCGTCGAGCGTCGGCTTGTCCTTGATGCCGGCGATCCGCAGGCCGTAGACGACGTTCTCGTAGATGGACTTGGCGAGCGGATTCGACTTCTGGAACACCATGCCGGTGCGCCGCCGGACCTCGATCACGTCCGTACCGGGCGCGTAGATGTCGCGACCATCGACGCGAAACTGCCCCGTGATCCGGACGTCGTCGATGAGGTCGTTCATCCGGTTCAGGCACCGCAGCAGCGTGGACTTGCCGCACCCCGACGGCCCGATGAACGCCGTGACCTGCTTCTCGGGCAGGTCCAGGGAGATGTCGTGCAGCGCCTGCTTCTCGCCGTACCAGAGGTTCGCGTCGCGGATCTCAATCGCCGTGGCGCCATCCGTCACGCCATGCGCCGCGAACTGGACGTTGAGGGTCGCCATCGATCAGAACGCCGAGGTCAGATACCGGCGGCGCAGCTTGTTGCGCACGATGATCGCCGTCAGGTTGAGAAGGACCACGATGAGTAGCAGGAGGATCGCCGTCGCGTACACCATTGGCTTGGCCGCCTCGACGTTCGGGCTCTGGAAGCCGACGTCGTAGATGTGAAACCCCAGGTGCATGAACTTCCGCTCGAGGTGAACGAACGGAAAGTACCCATCGAGCGGGAGATCGGGCGCCAGCTTGACGACCCCCGTGATCATCAGCGGCGCGACCTCGCCCGCCCCACGGGCCATCGCGAGAATCAGGCCGGTCAGGATGCCGGGCGCCGCGGCCGGCAGCACGATGCGCATGATCGTCTGGAACGTCGTCGCGCCGGCGGCGAGCGACGCCTCGCGCATCGACCGCGGCACGGCCGAGAGCGCCTCCTCGGCCGCGACGATGACGACGGGCACGGTGAGCAGGCCGAGCGTGAGCGAGGCCCAGAGGATCCCGCCCGTGCCGAACGTCGGGTTCGGCAGGTTCTCCTGGTAGAACAGCGCGTCGATCGATCCGCCCACGAAGTACACGAAGAATCCCAGCCCGAAGACGCCGAAGACAATCGACGGCACGCCCGCGAGGTTGTTCACGCCGATGCGGACGAGGCGGACAAACAGCCCCTGCTTCGCGTACTCCCGGAGGTACAGCGCGGCGATGACGCCGAACGGCACGGCGAGCACGCTCATGAGCATGACCATCATCACCGTGCCGAAGATCGCCGGAAAGATGCCGCCCTCGGTGTTGGATTCGCGCGGGTCGCCCGACAGGAACTCCCAGACGCGGCTGAAGTACACGCCGGCCCGCTGCCACGTGTTGAGCTGGTTGGCTGGATACGCACGAAACACGTCCAGGGTCGGCAGATCTTTTTCAGCGCCGTCGGCCGCCCGGAGTGTCACGCGCGTGCGCGAGGCCTCGGCGACGAGCTGAGCCAGCTGCTCCCCGAGGCGGTCGTACTGCTGCTGCAGGACGGCGCCTTCCTGTTCTGTCTTTGCTTTCTCGAGGTCGAGCCGCTTGAGGCGGAGGCGGCCCTGCTCGATGCGGTAGTTGACGGCGCCGAGTTCGTCGCGTTCGAGGCGGCGGATCGCCGCGCGGTCCCGATGCGCCTTCGCCACCAGGGGCGCCAGCGCGGCGAGCGTCGCCTCGCTTCCCGACGCGAGCGGCCGCTCGCCGTCGGTCAGCGCCACCACGCGTCCGATGAACGGCCCGTACTCGCGCCGCTCGACGTAGAGCACGTCGGCCGGCTTCGCGCGCGACGCGATCAGGTCTTCCTCCACCCATCGGAAGTCGGTGCCCGTCAGATCGCGGTTGCCGAGCTTCAACTGGATGCGGAAGCGCGTGAGGTGCTCGGGCGTGCCCGGCTGCGGAATCGCCTCGCGGTCGGAGATCTCGCCGAGCAGCACCGTGCCGTCCGTGAGCGTGATTTGCTCCACCGGGCTCGGCCAGAAGAACCCGAGGCCTTTGGTCAGGATGAGCGCGATCATGCCGCCGATCAGAATCAGGCAGATCCCGAGACCGCTGCCGGCCAGCCAGACCGCCGATTCACCGCGCCGGGAGCTGCGTGCGGCCATCAGACCACCTTGTACCGATCGCGCAACCGCTGCCGGATGACCTCGGCCACGGTGTTCACGACAAAGGTCATCGCAAAGAGCAGCGCCGCGGCCAGGAAGAGCGTGCGATACAGCGTGCTGGCATAGGGCGCTTCCGGAATCTCGACCGCGATGTTCGCCGAGAGCGTGCGGATGCCGTTAAAGATGGACCAGTCCATCACCGGCGTGTTGCCGGTCGCCATCAGCACGATCATCGTCTCGCCGATCGCGCGGCCGAAGCCGACCATGACGGCGGAAAAGATGCCGGGACTCGCGGTCGGGAGCACGATACGCACGGCCGTCTGCCACCGGCTCGCGCCGAGCGCGAGCGACGCGGCGGTCAGGCTCGACGGCACGCTCAAGAACGCGTCCTCCGAAATCGTGAAGATGATCGGGATAACGGCAAAGCCCATCGCGATGCCGACGACCAGGCAGTTGCGCTGGTCGTACGTCAGGCCGAGCGCGCTCGAGAGCCAGAGGCGCGCGTCGCCCGAGAACAGCCAGCCTTCGACCCACGGTCCGATCGCGATGGCAAGCCAGCCGGCCAGGAGCACCAGCGGCACGATCAGCGCGATCTCGGTGCCCATCTTGAACCTGACCAGGACGCGGGCCGGCAGCATCCGCCACACGAACACACCGAGCGTCCCGCCGAGCGGCATCAGCGGGATCATGAGCAGCACGCCGACCAGATGGCGTTCGACCACGCCCGCGAGGT
>JANOGJ010000450.1:0-4700 GCA_031405995.1 Acidobacteriota bacterium | reverse complement strand
CCGATCGCGGCGGACGATCCATCGCGGTCTCGGGCGTCGTCGGGCGCCCGCGCGAGGCGTACTTCGGCGCGACGGGTGGCGGGTTGTGGAAGACGACGGACGCCGGCGAGACGTGGACGCCGGTGACCGACGGCCAGATCGCGAGCTCGTCGGTCGGCGCCGTCGCGGTCGCCGAGACCAACCCGGACGTCGTGTTCATCGGCACCGGCGAGTCGTGCATCCGCGGCAACATCCAGCCGGGCGACGGCGTGTACAAGTCGACCGACGGAGGCAAGACCTGGACGCACGCCGGCCTCCGGGACGCGCAGAACATCTCGAAAATTCGCATCCATCCGACCAACCCCGAGATCGTCTTCGTGGCGGCGTTCGGCCAGCACGGCGTGCCCAACGACGAGCGCGGGGTCTTCAAGAGCACCGACGGCGGACGCGCGTGGCGGCGGGTGCTGTTCCGGAACGACAAGACGGGCGCCGCCGATCTGTGGATCGACCGCCGCAATCCGTCGGTGGTGTTTGCCGCGCTCTGGGAAGCGTTCCGCAGCGAGTACACGATGTCGAGCGGCGGGCCGGGCAGCGGCCTGTTCAAGTCGACCGACGACGGCGAGACGTGGACCGAGATCACGCGCAACCCGGGAATGCCGTCCGGCCTCATCGGCCGCATCGGCGTCTCGGTCTCCGGCGCGGACTCGAACCGCGTCTACGCGGTCGTCGAGAACGAGAACGGCGGCCTGTTCAGCTCGAGCGACGCCGGCGCGACGTGGACGCTCGTCAACAGCGGCCGCAACATCCGCCAGCGCGCGTTCTACTACACGCACGTCACGGCCGACCCCGCCAACCGCGACACCGTCTACGTGCTGAACGTCGGGACGTTTCGATCCACTGACGGCGGCAAGACGATGGCCGGCGGGTACGCCGGCGGCGACTCGCACGACCTGTGGTTCGACGCGAACGACCCGGCACACGCGATGCACGCGAGCGACAGCGGCGGCGCCGTGAGCGTCAACGCGCAAGGCGCGCAGCCGGCGTGGACCGCGCGCGACTACCCGACCGCGCAGTACTACCACGTCATCACCACGAAGCACCTCCCCTACCACGTGTGCGGCGCGCAACAGGACGGCAGCACTGTCTGCCTCCCGAATGAGACGGGCGGGGGCGGCGGCGGCCGCGGCGGTGGTGGCGGCGCGGGCGGCGGACGCGGCGGCGCGCCGGTCGTCACGACCTACAGTCCGGGCGGGGCCGAGCCGGCCTTCATCGCGCCGGACCCGAAAGACGTGGACTCGTTCTTCTCGGGCGGCAACAACGGATCATTTCTCGTCTGGACCAATCGCCGGACGGGCCAGAGCCGCGAGGTCCATCCCTACCCGCGCATGTTCTCGGGCGAGCCGGCGAGCGCGCTTGTCGAGCGCGTCCAGTGGACCTTCCCCATCGTGTTCTCCCCCGTGGATCCGAACGTCCTGTTCACGGCGACGCAGCACGTGTGGCGCACGACGAACGGCGGGCTCGACTGGGCGAAGATCAGCGGCGACCTCACGCGCCACGATCCGAGGACGCTCGGGCACTCCGGCGGGCCCATCACCGGCGACATGAACGGGCCCGAGGTCTATGCGACGGTGTTCGCGCTGGCGCCGTCGAAGGTCGACGTCAACGTCATCTGGGCCGGATCGGACGACGGGAAGATCCATGTCACGCGCAACGGCGGACGCGCGTGGGCGGACGTCACGCCGCAGGCCATGCCGGACCTCGGCCGCGTGAGCATTATCGACGCGTCGGCGTTCGACGCCGGCACCGCGTACGCCGCGGTGAAGCGGCCGCTGCTCGGCGACCACGCGCCGTACCTCTTCCGCACGCGCGACTACGGCCGGACGTGGACGAAGATCACGGCGGGCCTGAACGCCAACGACTACACGCACGTCATTCGCGAGGACCACAAGCGGCGCGGGATGCTCTACGCCGGGACGCAGCACGGCGTCTACTACTCGTACAACGACGGCGACACGTGGCATTCGCTCTCGCTCAACCTGCCCGACGTGCAGGTCTCCGACCTCTGGGTGGAGGAGACGGACCTCGCCATCGCAACGCATGGACGGTCCTTCTACGTGCTCGATGACATCGGGCCGCTGCGCCAGTTCGGCGCGCCGGTCCTCGCGGCGAACGATGTGTTCCTCTTCGCGCCCGAGGACGCGATCAGGTCGTACAGCGGCGCGGCCATTCGGTACTGGGTCAAGAAGCCGGTGCAGAACCTGACGATCGAGGTCCTCGACAGGTCCGGCGCGGTAGTCCGGTCATTTGCCGGCCCTTCGACGGGCTCAGGGCAAGCGGGCGGTGCTGGCCGTGGAGGTGGTGGAGGCGGCCGCGGCGGCGGGGGCGGCGCCATCGCGCCAATGGGCGCCGGCATGCAGGGGGTGACCTGGGACCTGCGCTACGGGCCGGCGACGGGCTTCCCCGGCATGATCCTCTGGGGTGGCGGCGTGCAAGGGCCGCTTGGGGCGCCCGGCACGTATCAAGTGCGGCTCACCGCGGATGGACGCGTCCAGACGCAGTCGTTTCGCGTGCGGCGGCATCCGCTCCACCAGAACGTGACCGACGCCGACCTCGTGGCGCAGTTCGACCTGGCGATCCAGATTCGCGACAAGACGACCGAGGCCAACAACGCCGTGATCCAGATTCGCCGCATCAAGACCGAGGTGGCCGACCGGCTCTCGAAATCGCCCGACGCGCAGCTCAAGGCGCGAGGCGACGCGCTCTCGAGCAACCTCAGTGCGATCGAGCAGGACGTCTATCAGGTCCGGAATCAGAGCGGCCAGGACCCGCTGAACTTTCCCATCAAGCTGAACAACCGCCTCGCCTCGCTGCTCTCCATCGTGAACCGCGGCGACGGCCGGCCGATCGGCAACGCCGGTCCGATCTTCAAGGACCTCGTGGCCGAACTGAAGGTGCAAAGCGATCGCCTTGCCAAGGTGTTCGCGTCGGACCTCACGGCGTTCAATGCGGAAGCGAAAAGACTGGGCCTTCCCGAGGTGACCCAGAAATGAGGCAGTGAGCCAATGGGGCGATGAAAGTTCTGAATTGCCGCATTGCCCCATTGCCTCATTGGCCCATTAACTTGTCCGTCTCCCCGAGTCCCCTGTCAATAATCGCGAACCCCTCCGCCAGTTCCGACTCCGTGATGGTGAGCGGCGGGTTCGTGAAGAACGAGTGCCAACGAAAGAACGTGTAGAGCCCTTCGCGGCGGAAGAAGGCGTTGAGCGCGGCCATCTCGGGCGAGCTCGATCCGAACGGTGCCAGCGGCTCGCGGGTCGCGCGATTGCGCACCAGCTCGATGATGCCGAACAGACCGATCGACCGCGCGGCGCCGACGCAGGGATGCCCGGCGGCGAGGTCCGCGAGATGCGCCGCCATGATGCCGCCCATGCGCTTCGCCCTGGCGATGAGGTCGTCCTCCTCGTAGACGGCGATGGTCGCCAGCGCCGCGGCGCAGGCCAGCGGATGGCTGTTGTAGGTGAGCCCGCTCGCGAACACGCGATCGCGAAACTGGTCGGCGATCCACCTCCGCATGCCCACCGCGCCGAGTGGCACGTACGCGCTCGTCAGCCCCTTCGCCATCGTCAGCAGATCCGGCACGACGTTCCAGTGGTTGACCGCGAACCACTCGCCGGTCCGGCCGAACCCCGACATGACCTCGTCGGCAATCATGACGATGTGGTGGCGGTCGCAAAGCGCGCGGACGCCTTTCAGGAACCCTTCGGGCGGAACGAGCACGCCGTTCGTGCCGACGACCGGCTCGAGGATGAAGCCGGCGATGGTGCCGGGGCCTTCGAGGGCGATGACCTCGTCCAGGTATCCGAGCGCCTTTTCGGTGGAATCCCAGCCGCGTTCGAGGCCGTGGTACGGATTGAGGACGTGGACCATGCCGGGCATCGACGGCTCGGTCCAGCGTCGCGGGTCGCCGGTCGCCGAGATCGCGCCCGCCGTGCCGCCGTGATACGAGCGGTAGAAGGCCAGAATCTTCTGCCGGCCCGTGACCCAGCGCGCGATCTTCATCGCGTGCTCGTTGGCGTCCGCGCCGGCGTTCGTGAAGAAGAAGGTGTCGATGTCGCCGGGCGCGATTTCGGCGAGCTTCGCGCCCAGCCGCGCCCGTGCCTCGGTCGCCATGAACGGACTCGCATACGGGAGCTTCGCGAGCTGCGCTTCGATGGCCTTGATGACGCGAACGTCGCCGTGGCCGATGTTCACGCACATGAGCTGGCTGTTGAAGTCGAGGTAGCGCTTGCCGTCCGGCGTCCAGAAGTACACGCCCTTGGCGCGATCGACGGCGATCGGATCGACGGCCGACTGCGCCGACCACTCGAACATCGTGTGAGCTTTCGAAAGCGAGATGATTTCTTCGTTCGTCATGACCACCTGGATATCGTGACCTTCTTGTCCGTATAGAACTCGAATGCGTCGCGGCCGTGGACCTTGAGGTCGCCGAAGAAACTGTCGCGCGATCCGCCGAAGGGGAAGTAGGCCATCGGCGCGGCGACGCCGATATTCACCCCGACCATCGACGCCGTCGCCCGCCGCGCGAACTCGCGCGCGTTCTTGCCCGACGAGGTGAAGATGGAGGTCGCGTTCGCGTTGGGATGGGACTCCATCAGCGCGATCGCGTCCTCGAGCGTCTTGACGGCGTGGATCGAGGCGACCGGCCCGAAGATCTCCTCGTG
>JANOGJ010000438.1:0-2903 GCA_031405995.1 Acidobacteriota bacterium | reverse complement strand
GCCGTGCCGAACTGCACGGTGCTCTATCCCTGCGACGCGATGAGCGCCGTGCGGCTCGTGGCCCTCGCGGCCTCGACGCCTGGTCCGGTCTACTTGCGGACGACGCGACCGAAGACGCCCGTGATTTACAGCGCGGCCGAGACGTTTGTTGTGGGCGGATTAAAGGTCCTGCGACAGTCGCCCAAGGACGTCGCGACGGTCGTCGGCGCGGGCATCACGCTGTACGAGGCGCTGAAGGCGCATGACCTGCTGGCGAAGGAGGGCATCGCCATCCGCGTGATCGACGCCTACTCCGTCCAGCCCATCGATCGCGACGGTCTCATCGCGGCCGGCAAGGCGACCAGCGGCCGGATCATCACCGTCGAAGATCACTACTCGCACGGCGGCCTCGGCGACGCCGTCAGCGAGGCGGTCTGGGATCAGGCGTTCCGCGTGCGGCGCCTCGCCGTGCGTGAGATTCCGCGGAGCGGGCCCCCGGACGTGCTGATCGATCGCTACGGCATCTCGGCAAGAGCGATCATCGAGGCGGTCAAAGGCCAGTAAGAGCTTCTACCATGAAGAACATGAAGAGCATGAAGGTCGGACTCTTCTCTTTCCTGATTCTCACTGTCACGCTGACCACGGGGACCGTCGTCAAGACATCGCAAGATGCCGCAGTGACGACGGGCGTGCGCGAAGCGGCGTGGGCGCCGGACGGCAAGCGCTTAGCCGTGACGTGGTTCGACGCGATCTGGACACTGACGCCGGACGGGCGCGACGCCAAGCGCGTGGTGACAAAGCCCGAGGCGTGGGCGAGCGAACGCGACCCGGCCTGGTCGCCTGACGGGAAGTCGATCGCGTTCAGCGCGAGCGCGAACGGACAGTTTGATGTGTGGGTCGTGCAGGCCGGCGGCGGCGCGCCGCGGCGCGTGACGTCCGCGCCCGGCGACGAGCGCTGGCCCTCGTGGACGCGCGACGGGCGCATTGTTTTCTCACAGCGAGCGTCCGGCGGCGTGTGGCGCCTGTCCGCGATCTCCGCGGACGGATCGAGTCAACCAGTCGTCCTGTCGCCGGATGGCGCAGCCGAATGGCAGGGCCGCGTCTCGCCGGACGGGAAGCGCGTCGCGTTCGTCTCCGACCGCGATCCCGAAAACAACAACGACGCGGACGTCTGGGTGCGGGAGCTTGCTGCCCCTGGCGCGGCGGGCGCAGGTCGATCGATCCGCGTGACCCGGGTGGCGGGTGTCGAGAGCCATCCGGCGTGGGCCGCCGACAACGCGCGCGTCGCCTACGCCGCGTCGCGTGGCGGCGCGCTCGGCGTCTGGGTGTCGGTGGTCCCGTCAGCGGACGCGCCCGCGCCGGCGGCCGGCGGCGGCCCTTCGGCAGGCTCAGGCCAGGGACGCGGAGGCCGTGCCGGCGGTCCCGGAGGCCAAACGACTCCGGGAGTCGTTTCCGGTTCGAGCGACGTCCTCGCGTCCCGCCATGGCGGCGTGCCCGCGTGGTCACCTGACGGACAGATGCTCGCCATCGCGACGTTCGCGACGGCCACCGGCGGTTACAACGGCAACCCGGCGCGGAACGACGACGACCCGCCGACCGCGCTGGCGGGCGCGTCACAGTTCGCTCTCTGGAAAGTGCTGGCGCCGAGGGCGATCGACGAAGGCGCGGCGAACGTGACGCTGCCAACGCCGGATGCCGCACGCTGGACGTCGGCGTTCGACCAGGTCTGGCAGACGCTGAAGACGATGTATTACGCGGCCGGGTCGGTGTCGGCCGGCGCGTGGGACGCGTTGCGCGAGAAGTACCGGCCCGAGATGGCCCAGGCGAAGGACGCCGCCTCGGCCGAGGCCGTAATCGACCGCCTGATTGCCGAGCAACCGCTCATCAAGCCAGCGATCGAGTCGCCGCGCGCGGTGGTCGCGTCCGCCCACGCCCTCGCGTCGGCCGCCGGCGCCGCCATTCTCGAGAAGGGCGGCAACGTCGTCGACGCCGGCATCGCCGTGTCGTTCGCCTTGGGCGTCGTCGAGCCAGACGCGTCGAGCATCGGCGGTGACGGCCAGGCAATCCTCTTTCTCAAAGGCATGGCCGAGCCCATCGTCATCGAATACAAGGACATGACGCCGGGTCACGCGACGGGCGACAACGCGAAGTTGTTCACCGCGACCGGTCAGCGGACGGCGGCCGATGGTCCGTCGGTCGCGAACATTCCGGGAGTCGTGGCGGGTCTCGATCTCCTCTATCAGAAGTACGGCAGCAAGAAGGTGGCATGGGCGGATTTGGTCGCGCCGGCGATCGCGCTGGCTGACGACGGCTTCGTGCTCGACGAGGCGCTGCCGACGTCGATCGCCGAGGGCCGTGAGTCATTCCAGAAATACGCCGAGGCCTCGAAGGTCTTCCTGCCGGGCGGTAAGGTGCCGCGCGCGGGCGACCGGTTCGTCAACAAGGATTACGCCGAGACGCTGCGCACGCTCGCGAAAGAAGGCGGGCAGTCGTTCTACCGCGGCTCGATCGCGCGAAAAATCGTCGACGACATGGCGGCGAACGGGGGCGTCATCACCGTCGAGGACCTTGCGCAGTATCGAGCGATCGAGCGCAAGCCGCTCGTCGGCCACTATCGCGGCCACCTCGTGTACTCCGTCCCTCCGCCGGTCTCGACGGGGCTCCAGGTCGTCGAGACGTTGAATATTCTCGGCCACTATCAGCCACGAGCCGGCGCGCGCTACACGACCGATGCCGACTACTTTCATCACGTCATTGAAGCCTGGCGCGTGCGCGACGGCGGCGCGCGCATCGCCGATCCGGAACGCTGGCCGGTGGACCTCGGCAATCACCTCGAGCCGGGACACGCGCTCGAGCGTTTCAAGCTGATCGATCCGAAAAAAGTGTACTCGGCCGCTGGCGGGCGGGGAGGCGGCCTCGCGACG
>JANOGJ010000415.1:0-2244 GCA_031405995.1 Acidobacteriota bacterium | reverse complement strand
CGCTACGGCGAGCGCGCGGCCGCCGCCGCTACGCCCGACGAACTGCGGCGCGTGGTCAGCCTGATGATTGGCGACCTGAACGCGTCGCATCTCGGCGTCGGCCCGCCGCCGGGCGGCGGGGCAGTGGTCGGCCGTCTCGGCGTGCGCTTCGATCGTGCGGCGTACGAGTCGTCAGGACGGCTGCGGGTCAGCGACGTGGTTCCGCTCGGTCCGGCGGCGCTCACCGGGCGCATCGCCGCGGGCGACGCGATCGTCGCCGTCAACGGACAGTCGGTCTCGGCGCGCACGAATCTCGACGATCTGCTGGCGAACAGCATCGACCGCCGCGTCGTGCTGCGGGTCGAGACGGCGGGGCAGACGCCCCGGGACGTGGTCGTCCGCCCGACCAACCAGGCGACCGAGAAGAGCCTGCTCTATCGGTGGTGGGTGGAGACGAATCGCGAGTACGTGCTCAAGACGAGCGGCGGCCGGCTCGGCTACGTCCACATGATCAATATGAGCGCGGCAGCGCTCGACCAGCTGCACATCGACCTCGACGTCGAGAATCACCAGCTTGACGGCGTGGTGATCGACATTCGGAATAACAACGGCGGCTTCGTGAACGCGTACGCGATCGACGTCTTTGCCCGGCAGCCGTACCTCCGCATGTCCACGCGCGTCGTGCCCGAAGCGCCGGCCCGGCCGATTCTCGGGCAGCGGGCGCTCGAGTCCGCGACGGTGCTCGTGACCAACCAGCACTCGCTCTCCGACGCCGAGGACTTCACGGAGGGGTATCGCGCGCTCAAACTCGGGTCCGTGGTGGGCGAGCCGACCGCGGGGTGGATCGTCTACACGTGGGACGTGCGGCTCCTGGATGGATCGACGTTCCGGCTGCCGCGCATGCGCGTGAAAGCCGCCGACGGCAAGGACATGGAGATGCATCCGCGGCCGGTGGACGTGGCGGTGGATCGGCCGCTTGGCGAGTCGGGCGCGGGCAAGGACACGCAGCTCGACGAGGCGATTCGGGTGCTGCTCAGGAAACTCGGCCGGGCGGAGACGCCGCTCGCTTCGGGATCAGGATCTGCGATCGTGCCCGCACGGTCGCGCCGCGCTGGCTGACGCTGACCCGAAGGACGTGCGGCTTGCCGTCACGGTCTTCGTAGGCCGGCTCGACGCCGAGCAGGTAATAGGCTTCGGTCTCGCGCAGGACGCGGTCGAACGCGTAGTCGCCGGTGCCCGCCTCGATGCGCAGCACGGCGCCGCCCGCCTTGCCCGCGATCCACTCGAGTCCGGCGCCGAGCGCGTGGCGATCGCCGAACTGGCTCTGGAAGCGATCCGCCGGGCTGAGCGACGGGCGTGACGCGCTCGCCGAGTACGTGTCGACGAGGCTCGTGTCCCAGTGCATGACGTACAGGTTCGCGTCGGCCGCCGCGGCTTCCTCGCCGACGCTGCTCATGAGCGAGGTGACGTTTGGCCGGCCCCCCACGCGCGTGCTGCTCATCATCCCGCCGCTCACGAGCAGGATCGTCTTCCGGCCGGGCACGCGGGACAGGCCCTGGATCAGATTGGAGACGCCGTTCAACCGCTGCTGGCTCTCGCTCTCGTGGAAACCGGCGAGCGCGCTCGCTTCGCCCCGCACGAACGAAGGACAGGCGCCGTCGTCCGGGTCACATTCGCGACGGACGACGCGATTGAAGGTGTCGGTGTCGCCGGCGGTGATGTCGATGATCTCCGAAGGAGACAGACTGAACTGGCCTTGACCCCGCTCGGACAGCCCGACGAGGCGATCGAACGCGCGGGAAACGGCCGTGTGGTTGTGGGTCAGGTCGAGGGCCGGCATCCGAAACGGGAAATCGTACAGGCCGACCATGTCTTCCGGCCGCAGCTGGTCGATGAAGCGCCGGATGGTGTTGCGGATGGGCATGATCGCGCCGGCGTTGAAGCCGAGCTGATCGACGGCGATGACGTAGAGGCGCGCGTCCTCGGGAATCTGGCCGGGGCTGCGAATCGCGACGCCCGAGAGGGCGGGGTCGGTCGCGCCCTGGCGGTAGCGGACGATCTCGGCCGAGACGACGCGGCGCGGCCGGCCGTCGATCATCACGGAAAAATCAGCGACGCCGAGGTTCGGAATGGGGTAGCCGTCGTTCGTCACGACTTGGACGTCCACACGGAGTTGGTCGACGCCGGCCTTGAATACGGGTTGTTGCGGGGCGGTCTGGGGCAAGACCGCCACGATGAGCGCCAGGATCCACCGCGTCATTTGGT
>JANOGJ010000400.1:0-1582 GCA_031405995.1 Acidobacteriota bacterium | reverse complement strand
GTCACGCTCGATCGTGGCGAGCGCCTCCGGCCCCGATCCCGCGGTCAAGCACTCATAGCCCTCGTACTCGAGGATCATCCGCATCGTGTCGCGGATGGCCTGCTCGTCGTCGACGACGAGGATGCGAGCCTTCATGAGGGCGGGTCGACGACGATCGCGGCGATGACGCGCTGGTCGGCGAGCTGGTCGTAGATCAGAATCGCGACGACTTCGCCGGGCTTCAGCGCGCCGACGACGGCCAGATATTCGGCCGCCGTGGTGATGCGACGCCGATTGATCTCGAGCAGAATGTGCCCGGCCCGCACGCGCGCGAGTCGCGCGGGACCCGCAGGATCGACGTCGACGATGATGACGCCTTCGAGCGTCGGCGGCAGCGCCTGGCGCGCCATCGTCGCTTGATCGAGGTCCTTGACGGTGAAGCCCAGGGGGCCCTGCTCCCGGCTGACCGCGGGGCGAACGGCGCGATTCTGGCGCGCGGCTCGCGTTCGCGCCGACTCGACCAGCGGGCGCTCGGTGAGCTTGACCGGCAACGAGCGCGTCCCGCCTTCGCGCCAGATCTCGAGCGTCGCCAGCGCGCCGGGCGGACGCGCGGAAATGTAGCGAATCAGGTCTTCATCCGATCGAATCGCGACGCCGTCCGCCCTGGTGATGACGTCGTACGTCCGCAGCCCGGCTCGTTCGGCCGGTGTGTCGGGCGAGACGTGCTGGACGAGCGCGCCGTGGTCGGGCCCCAGCGCCAGCGCCCGTTGCAGGACCGCCGTCAGGCCGGTGAGACCGACCCCGAGGTACCCCCGCGCGACCCGGCCGTGCTCGCGCAACTGCGGAAGGACCGCGGTGATCTGGCTGATGGGAATCGCAAAGCCGATGTTCGACGCCTGAGCGCTCACCGCCGTCGTGATGCCCACGACCCGGCCCTGCGCGTCGATGAGCGGCCCGCCGCTGTTCCCGAAGCTGATGGCCGCGTCCGTCTGGATGAACGCATCCAAACTTGGGTCGAAAATCTTCCGGCCGATGAAGCTGACGACACCGACCGTGACGGAGTGCACATAGCCTAGCGGGTTGCCGATCGCGCACACCCACTCGCCCACCCTCAGCTTGTCCGAATCGCCGAAGGTAATCGCGGGCAGCTGGTCGCGGACCGTCACCTGCAACAAGGCGACGTCGATCGCGGGATCCACGCCGACGACCGTCGCCGTCAGCACACGGCTGTCGGAAAGGGTCACGGTAATCCGGTCGGCGCCTTCGACGACGTGGTAGTTGGTCAGGATGAAGCCGGCGGGATCGATGATGAAACCGCTGCCGGACCCTTCTCGAGGCGACCACGGGTCGTCACCGGCGCGGTAGCGCGGCGTCGGACGCGCCTTGTCGTCGCCCCGGACGGCCGCGTCGATGTTCACCACCGCGGCGTTCACGCGCGCGGCGACGGAGGCGAAGTCCACCGTGGCCCCCACGGGCGTCGGGCCCGACGGCGAGAACGCCCCGAGCGTGCCTGGCTCGGTGCGCGCCGACCCCGGACGCAAGGGCATCTGATCGCTCGGCGCCGACGGGCGCGTGCCCGAGGCGACGAGGCCGATCAGAAACC
>JANOGJ010000381.1:0-2305 GCA_031405995.1 Acidobacteriota bacterium | reverse complement strand
GCCGAGACCGAGCAGCCGGAGGGTTTCGCCGATCGCCAGCTGATCCCGGGCCATCGTGACCGCGATACAGGGCACGACCCACAACAGGACCTGGACCGACGTCTGCGCCCATTCAGGATCGAGCGTCCGGCCGCTCGCGTGGAAGACCACCCAGTACGCGCGCACTACAACAACGACAACGAGGATCGGCAGAATCGCCGACCAGCGGCTACGAGGACCGAGGACTATTTTTCGCTCCCCAGCCGCCACGGCAGGTCCGCGACGATGTAGGCCATCACCGCGATGGCGGCGGCGTTGTCGCTCATCTGCTTCGGTGTGATGCGCGCGATGGTGTCGGCGTGGGTGTGGTGAATCAGGAAATAGTCGCCGTTCACGTTGTGCGACATCATCGGCGTGTTCGCGACGCGACCAGCCGGCCCGATGTCCGCGCCGCCGCCGGACGCCAGAATCGGGTCCGCGCCGATCGCCTTGAGCAGGCTCGCAATCGCCCGCACGGTCGCCCGGGCGGGTTCGGGTCCCGTGAAGCCGAAGCCCGCGGGGTCGAACACGCCGCCGTCCGACTCCATCAGCAGCACGTGGTTCGCCAGCTCCGACACATGCGCGTCGCGATACCCGTTGCCGCCGCGCAGGCCGTTCTCTTCATTAGTGAAGAGCACGACGCGAACGGTGCGACGCGGCCGCAAATCCAGCTTCTTCATCAACCGCACCGCTTCCCACGACACCACGCACCCGCCCGCGTCGTCGCTCGCGCCCGTCCCGACGTCCCAGGAATCGAAGTGCCCGCCGACGAGCACGATCTCGTTCGGCAGCTCGCGGCCGCGCCACTCGCCGACGACGTTGTACGACTGCGCGTCGGCCTCGAAGCGCGCCTCCATCGAGAGCTTCACGCGGATGGCGACCTTGCGCGCCTGCAGGCGCTCGAAGCGATCGGCGTCCTCGGCGGAGATCGCCGCCGCTGGAATCTGCGGCGTGCCCATCTCGTAGTTGGTGGCGCCGGTGTGCGGCGTGCGCAGCCCGGTCGGGCCGACGGCCCGGACGAGCACGGCGACCGCGCCGAGCGCGGCCGCGCGCGACGGGCCCGTGCCGCGATACGTGACCGTCTCGCCGTAGTTCGTGAAGCGCGCGTTGAAGAGCACGATCTTGCCCTTCACCTCGGCGGCGCGCGCGGTGAGCTCGGCAAAGTCCTTGACGACGACGACGTCGGCTTCGAGGCCGGTGGCGAGCGTGCCGATCGAGTTGCCGAGACCGAGCATCGGCAGCGACTGCGCGATGGGCTCGACCAGATCCAGGCTCTCGCGCCCGCGCACCCACTTGGGCACCATCACCGGTTCCTTGCGGACGTTCTCGAGGCCGTCGGCTTTCATGGCCGCGACCGCCCAGTCGATCGCTTTCTCGAGCGACGCCGACCCGGACAGCCGGTGTCCGTAGGTGTCGGTCACCTCGGCGAGGCGCTGCCAGGCGAAGTCGCTCGACTGCGATTCTTTGATTAGCCGCTGCGCGGCCGGGCGATAGTGATCGAGCCAGGACTGCGCGGCGAGCGGAGCGGCGGAGAGGACGATGAGAAGGGCGAGCACGCGATGCATATGCCGTGAGTATAGCCAAGAGCTTTCACCATGAAGAGCATGAAGAACATCAAGGGGAGGGGGGTGCAGATTCTGCAAGCCGCCCATGGCCTTCCTTCATGTTCTTCATGTTCTTCATGGTGGAAGCTCTTGTCACAACGCCATCCTGTGCTTCCCCGAGTGCAGATAGTTCATCGTCTGCACCGTGAGCAGGAGCATGAAGTCGAGCTTCGTCCGCGCTTCCGGGTAGATCACGCGGAGATTGAGCTCGTCGGCGCGCGCGACCATGTCCTCGATGACGCGATCGATCGTGTATTGGTAGGACCCCGTCGCCTCGGAGACGAGCCGGCGGACGTCGCGCCGAATGCGATGGATCATGCGTGACGCCTTCGGGTTGCGCGCGTGCTCGGGCGCGTCGGAGAAGAGCCGCCGCAGGTCGCGGTCGTGGAAGTCCGGGTAGGCGAGGCCGTAGTGCTCGCGCTTCTTCGCGTAGTGCCTGCCGAGCCTGGCGCGGAGCTGCTCGAGCGGCTCGACACGGCGTCGCGACCGGACTTTCGGCGGCGCGCCCGCCACCTCCTGCATCAGCTCGTCGATGTACTCGAGCTTGCGCAGGGCGGGCCAGCCCTTAAAGCGGCTGCGCCAGTCGCTGTCGGGCGTCAGCCACACCGCGAACGTCTCGGCGAAATCCTCGTCAGGGTGGCTCTGCGCGTACCAGGAGTCCAGGTGGAGCACGAAGCTCTTCG
>JANOGJ010000372.1:0-4779 GCA_031405995.1 Acidobacteriota bacterium | reverse complement strand
CGTCGCGCATGGCCTGGTCGTATACGCCGCAGTGGCGCAGCGGCCCGCGGACGTCAGCGCGGGCGGCCGCACCTTCGAGAGCGCGTCCGTGAACGGCACCCAGTGGACGCTGCCCGACGTGCGGGACATCGGAATCGACCGCGGACGATTCATCACACGGGACGAGGACGTGAGCGGCGCGCAGGTCGTCGTGCTCGGCCGCAGCGTCGTCGACGAGCTCTTTCCGGGCGCGGACCCGATCGGTCGATCGGTTCGGGTCGGCGGGCGCGGGTTCCGTATTGTCGGCATTCAGGTCGTGCAGGGCACGGCCGGCGGGCAGTCGCTCGATCGGTTCGTGTGGATGCCGTTGACGGCGTTCGAGCGGACGTTCGGCGCGCCGTCCAGCCTGCAGGTCTTCGCCGCCGGGCCTGGCGGCGTGCCGGTGTCGGCGGCCGAAGATCACGCGCGCATTTCGATGCGGGCGCGGCGGCACCTCGGGCCGGACGCACCGGACACATTCGACATCATCACACCCGAAGCGTCCCGCACGTTCGTGGACCGCATCACCGTGCAGATCGGCGCCGCCGGCCCGCCGATCTCGCTGATGGCGCTCCTCGCGTCGATGGTCGTCGTCACGAACACGACGCTCGTCTCGGTCACGCAGCGCACGCGCGAGATCGGCGTCCGCCGAGCCGTCGGCGCCCGGCGCGGGAACGTCATCCTGGAGACGGTGGCCGAATCGCTGATCGTCGCGCTCGTCGGCGGTGCCGCCGGGCTCCTGCTGGCCGTCCTCGCGCTGTCGGCCGCGTCGGGCCCGCTCGGCGTGGATCTGTCGCTGGAGTGGCCGGTGACGATCGGCAGCCTCGGGGCCGCCGGGCTGAGCGGCGTGCTCGCAGGCTGGTACCCGGCGCGCCGCGCCGCGTCGCTCGACGTCGTCAACGCACTGAAGCAGGAGTGACGTGACCGGAACGTGGAAGGCCACCATCCGCGAGGCCGCCATGCTGGCGGGGGAGTCGCTGCGGACGCACCGCGCGCGGTCGGCCCTCGCCATCGCCGGCATCGTGATCGGCATCGTCACCGTGGTGCTCGTTGCCTCGGTCCTCGCGAACGTGCGCAATCAGATCGCGCTGCTCTTCCGCGATCTCGGCACGGACAACGTCTTCGCCTTCCATTTGACGGGTGATCCGTACGTCGCGGCCAATGAAAAAGAAGCGCGCCGGCGGCCGCTGAAGCTCGAGTACGTCAGCGAGATCAAGCGGGTCAGTACCGCGGCCAGGGATGTCGGCGCCCAGATCATCGTGCCGACGACGGGCGGCAGTGCGGTGTTGGTGGCACGGGCGGGCGGACGCGAGTCCGACACCGTGCTCGTCGAGGGCGCGACGCCCTCGTTGCTCGACATCATCGGCGCGGATTTCGCGCGGGGCCGGCCGTTCACGGATCTGGAGGATCGCCAGGGGGCGCACGTCGCGGTCGTCGGCGCCTCGCTCTCGGCCGCGCTCTTCGGCAACGCGGCGCCAATCGGCAGGACGCTGACGCTGGCGGGCGAGACCTACACGGTCGTCGGCGAACTCGCCAAACGCCGCGGCGGATTTCTGGGGGAGAACCGGCAGGACAACGTGCTCACGTTGCCGGCCGGCACGGTGCGCGCCCGCTTCGGCGAGCCGGACCGCGTCGTGATCTACGTGCGCGCGAAGCCCGGACAGCGCGAGGCCTGCTTCCGCGAGACCGAAGCGATCCTCCGGCAGCTGCGCAAACTGCCGCCGCGGGCGGACAACGACTTCAACCTCTCCACCGCCGATCAGATCATCGCGACGTTCGACGGCCTCAGCGCGCGCATCGGCCTGGCCACCGTGGGCCTCGCCACGGTGAGTCTGCTCATCGGCGCGATCGGGATCGCCAACGTGATGTTCATCAGCGTGACGGAGCGCACGCGCGAGATCGGGCTGCGCATGGCGGTGGGTGCGCCTCGCAGGGAGGTGCAGCTGCAGTTCCTGCTGGAAGCGGTCTTCCTCTCGGGCGTGGGTGGCGTCGCGGGCGTCGCGACGGCACTCGCGATCGGCCTGCTGCTCACCGTGGTCGTCACCGGGTTCTCGGCCGTGGCTCCCGCTTGGGCGGTCGCCGCCGGTCTCTTCGCCTCGGCCGGCGTCGGGATTGTCGCGGGCTACTGGCCGGCGCGGCGCGCGGCGCGGCTCGACCCCGTGGAAGCGTTGCGGCACGAGTAGCGCCGGGCGGGTGCTTCGACGTGCGGACCGGATGACACCCTCACTCCCGCCAGCCGCCCATGGCCAGCACGAACGGCAGCACCAGCCAGAACAGGCCCTTCACCGCGAAGAAGGCGATGCCGGCAAGGCCCGCCAGACCCGCTGCACGTGCTTGTGCATGAAGGCCACATTCTGTCAGACGCCGCGGCGGCGCGCCAGCGGCCGCGGGGCCGTCGCGGGCTGTCCCGTTCTGTGTCTGGTAACACCGGTTATGTCGAACCCAAAGGCCGCTAATGCGGACGATTGCCCCGGCAACCCGCGCTCACTCTGTTCGCACCGGCTTCATCTTCTCCGCCAGCGCCGCGGCCACTTTCTCGAGCAACACGCGATCGTCGGCGCCGAACACCGCCACCTGATCGCTGTCGATGTCGATTTCGCCGAGTACGGTGTCTCCCAGCATGATCGGCACCACGATCTCAGAGCGGGTCTCCAGACTGCACGCCAGGTACCGCGGGTCGCGGTGGACGTCGTCCACGATGATCGTCGTTTTTTCGCTGGCGGCGGCGCCGCAGATGCCGCGATTCAAGGGAATGCGCGTGTGCGGCGAGGGCTTCCCGAGGTACGGGCCCAGCACGAGCTCGTCACCTTCGAGCAGGTAGATGCCCACCCACGAATAATGGGGCAGCGCCTCCTGGAGGCTCGCGATCGCGCGGAACATCGCCGCCTGCCGGTCGGTCGCGCTCGCGATGGCGTCCGGGAGCGTCCCGGCCAGGGAGTCGTGCGGCTCAGCCATCAGCCCTGGTCCTTCATTTCCGCCCAGATGAGACCTGTCCCCGTGAGGAGCGTCAGCAGCATCAGGCCGGTCGACAGCGCGTGCAGGCGTCCGAACTCGCCCTTGCGCGGGTCGGTGTCGGGCAGGCTCGCGACGGCGCCCGAGGCCGACTGACGAATGGTCTCGATCCGCGGCGCAATCACCAAGCCGCCGGCCAGGCTCATGCCCACCATCGCCATCACCGCCCAAACGCGGAGGGCCAGCCGGCGCGGGCGCGGGCCGAGCAGCGCCCTGGCGGCATGCAAGGCCAGAAGCACGGCGCCGAGCGCCCAGGCGGCGTGTTGAAACCGGCGGAACACGGCCCCGAACACCTGCGCGGCGAGCGTGCGGCCCGCCTCGGGATCGTGCGCTTCGAGCACGTCGAAGATGGCCGGCGCCGCCAGCAACCCGAGCGTGGCCAGCCCACCCACCCACAGCGCCAGCACGACCAGCGACGCGAAGCGCAAGAGCGACATCCCACGAATTATTACGTACGATAGACTCTCCCGCGCACACGGCATGCCCGGTCCTTCACTCTCCAGACTCCACAACATCGCCACGGAGCTCCGCATCGACTCGGTACGATCGACGTCGGAAGCGGGCTCGGGCCACCCCACCACCTGTTTGTCCGCGGCCGAGATCGTCGCGGCGCTGTTCTTCGCCGAGCTGCGCTTCGTGCCCGGCGACCCGCAGCATCCCGAAGCGGATCGCTTCGTGCTGTCGAAGGGGCACGCCGCGCCGCTGCTTTATTCTGCGTGGGCGCTCGCGGGCGCGTTTCCGCGCGAGCGGGTCATCGCCGAATTGCGCACGCTCGCGTCGGATCTGGAAGGCCACCCGACGCCGAGATTGCCGTTCGTCGACGTGGCCACGGGATCGCTCGGCCAGGGCCTCGCCGCCGGCGTGGGCATCGCGCTGAACGCGCGCCGGATCGGCTCCGACTACCGCACGTACGTCCTCATCGGCGACGGCGAGACGGCCGAGGGGTCCGTCTGGGAGGCGGCCCAGGCCGCCTCGCACCACAAGCTCGACAACCTCTGCGGCATCACCGACCTCAACGGCTACGGCCAGAGCCGCGCGACACAGTGGGGCCGCGATGCGGCGGCCTACGTCTCCCGTTGGCGCGCATTTGGCTGGCATGCGGTCGCCGTTGACGGGCACAACCTGGGGGCGATCCTCGCCGCCCTCGCCGAGGCCCGTCACACGCCAGGACGGCCGACGATGATCGTGGCGCGGACGCTCAAGGGGAAGGGCATCGCGCTGTTCGAGGGTAAAGATGGCTGGCACGGCAAGCCGCTCAAGAAGGGCGCGGAGACTGACCAGGCGGTGGCCGAACTCGCCGCGCAGCGTCTGCCGACGTCTGATCCCGAACCGGTGATCCCGGCGCCGGCCCGGCGGCGCGCGGAAGCGCCGCCGCCCGATTTCTATGCGGCCCTGCCCGCGCCCGGCTATGCGATGGGCGAGAGTGTCGCCACGCGCGAGGCCTACGGCGCGGCCATCGTCGCGCTCGGCCACCTCGACCGGCGCGTCGTGGCCCTCGACTCCGACGTGAAGAACTCGACCTTCAGCGAGAAGTTCGAACAGGCGTTCCCCGATCGCTTCTACCAGATGTTCATCGCCGAGCAGGTCATGGTCGGCGCGGCGATGGGCCTGGCCAGCCGCGGCGCCATCCCGTTCCCGTCGAGCTTCGCCTGCTTCCTCGGGCGCGCGAGCGACTTCGTCCGCATGGCCGGCATCTCGAACCTCAACGTCAAGCTCGCCGGGTCGCACGCCGGCGTGTCGATCGGCGAG
>JANOGJ010000315.1:0-4008 GCA_031405995.1 Acidobacteriota bacterium | reverse complement strand
GGTCGCGCGCCTGCACGTCTTCCTGCGCGTCGTACGCGCGCCTGGCAGCCATGAACGCGGCGCCGACCTTCCCTTCGATCGACGCCGCGTAGGACGCCTGCAGGGAGTACGCGGCGCCGACGTCGAAGCGGGCCTGCACGTCTTGCGGCGCGCGCGTGAAGCGCGCTTCGGCCAGTTCAATGGCGCGGCCGAGTTCGCGCTTGAACTCGGCATCGACGTCGGGCGCCGGTTTGGGAAAATCGATGTCCGACTTCGAGACGCCGCCCAGGTAGTGATCGACGGTGACGGTGCCACGCCGGTACAGGATCTGCAACCACAGCATGGCCGCGAGCGCGCGATGCGCCGCCGGCTCGTCGGGCGCCATCGCCACCGCGCGCCGGGCGATCGCGACGCTCTCGTCGTGGTCCAGGTTGTACGCCGCCTGAAACGCCGCCACGAGCGTCGGCGCCGCCGGTGAGCCGGCCGGCACCTGTTGCGGAGCATCCCTCCTGCCGGCGACCGGCGTCGTCGCCACACCGAGCGCGATCACGCACGCGCCGACTGACACCGCGAGCCGCATTATGCGACCTCGAACGTCTGGCCGACACCGCCAGCGCGCGCGCGTTCCTCGACCAGCCGCGCGGCGACGACGTCCTCGACCGCCATGCCGAGGGACTTGAAAATCGTGACGTCCCCGCGGGACAGCCGTCCGGGCGCCCGGCCGGTGACGACCTCGCCGATCTCGGCGACGATATGCCCGGCCGTGAAGGCGCCTTCGGCGATCGGGATCAGCAGGTCGCCGGATTCCTGCAGCGCGCCCGCCCGGGAATCGACGTACACCCGCGCGCGGGCCACGAGCGCGGTCGGCATCTCCCGCTGGTCCGGCCGGCACGCGCCCACCGCCATGACGTGCGCGCCGGCCGACACGTCGTCCGCGTCGAGGACCGGCGTGCGGGATGACGTCGCCAGCACCACGAGGTCGGCGTCGCGCACGGCGGCGCCGGGCGAGATCACCGCCTGCACCGGCAATCCCGACGCGGCCGACATCTCCCGGGCGAACGTCTCGCGATGGGCGACCTTCGGACTCCACACGCGTACCTCGGTCAGGTCGCGCACCAGGCGAAGGGCTTCGAGGTGGCTGCGCGCCTGGACGCCAGAGCCGAGAATGGCGAGCACGCGCGCGTCCTTACGGGCGAGGTGCCCGGCCGAGACCGCCGACACGGCGGCGGTCCGCGCCTCCGTGATGTACCGCCCGTCGAGGAGGGCGGCAATCGCGCCGGTTTCGTGATCGAGGAGCACGATCGTCGCGAGGTGAGACGGCAGGCCGCGCTCGTGGTTGCGCGGCCAGACCGTCACGAGCTTGGCGCCGACGGCCGACAGGCCGTCGAGCGCCGCGGGCATCAAGCCGAAGTACGCGCGGTCCGGCCCGACCTCGAGCACGGTGCGCACCGGCTGAGTGACCTGGCCCGCCGAGTACGCGACGACGGCGCCTTCCATGGCGCTGATGAGGTCCGGCATCGTCAGCACCGATCGCACGTCGCGTTCCGTCAGGAGTAAGGGCATGATTGGGCCCTTGATTCTACGCACGATTGACGCCCACACGGCGGGCGAGCCCCTCCGGCTCGTGATTGAGGGCTGGCCGGCTCCGAAAGGCCGGACCATGCTCGAGCGCCGGGCGTGGGCCCGCCAGCACCAGGACCGGCTCCGACGGATCCTCATGTTCGAACCGCGCGGCCACACGGACATGTACGGCGCGCTGCTCACGGAGCCCGAGCGGGCCGACTCCCACGCCGGCGTCCTCTTCATGCACAACGAGGGCTTCAGCACGATGTGCGGCCACGGCATCATCGCGGTCGTCACGCTCGCCATCGAGCGCGGCCTCATCGCGCTGCCGGGGGACGGCGCGTCATTCGTGCTGGATGCCCCGGCCGGTCAGATTCGGGCCCGCGCCGACATCGTCGATCGCAAGAGCGGCCGGCGTGTCGAGCGCGTGTCCTTCATCAACGTGCCGTCGTTCGTGCTGGCGTCGGGCGTGCCGGTCCGCCTTGGGTCACGCACCATTCCGGTGGACGTCGCGTTCGGCGGCGCGTTCTACGCGATTGTCGACGCCGAAACCGCCGGGCTGCCGATCGATCCGTCCCGGTTGAACGACCTGCGCTCGACCGGCATGGCCATCAAGCGCGCGGTCGAGTCGTCGCTGAAGGTCGTGCATCCGGCGGAACCCGGGCTCACCGGCATCTACGGGACGATCTTCACCGGCCCGGCCACCAAGCCGGGGGCCGACCTGCGCAACGTGACGATCTTCGCGGAGGCCGAAGTCGATCGGTCGCCGTGCGGCACGGGCACGTGCGCCGTTCTCGCCGTGCTCGACGCGATGGGCCTCGTCGGCGACGCGTTCGTGCACGAGAGCATCATCGGCACGACGTTCCGCGCGCGCGTGGCGGACCGCACGACAGTGGGCGAGCTTCCGGCGATCATTCCTGAACTCTCGGGTGAAGCCTGGATTACGGGGGAACAGACGTTCATCGTGGATGATGACGATCCGCTACGCGAGGGATTCAGGCTCTGAACGGTTCCGAATCTCGGAAGCTACGGTTATTTGATCTTCGTTAAATCCACTTTTTCAATCAGCGTCCGTAGCGTTTCGATCCGATCGAGGCCGGTTCCGGTGACGTGGACGACGAATCGCCGGTCAGCGAGGATGCTGATGTCACCGAGTTTGTCCGTGTGGTTCCAGGACTCGACGGCGGGGAAGCCGGCGAGTGTCGTGCCCTTCATGTAGCCGTTCGCGGCCTTCTGGCTGAACGACGTCCCCGCGACCGTGGAGAGCGATCCGACGTAGTCGGGATGGCCGCCCGTGTCGGTGATTTCGAGGTCGATGCGGGCCTTGCCGCGCGCGTAGGTGGCCGTGGCATGCGCGGCCGGAGCGGGCAGGTTGACCGTCGCGCTCGTGGTCGGCTCGCGCGTCCAGCCTTCGAAGTTGGGTACGAGTGCGGCAAGTCGCTCGTGCGCGACGAGGGTCACGGGCGCCAGCGGCGGCGTCACCACGGCGGCCGGCGGCGGCGCGGCGTTCTCCTGCTGCGCACGGCCGCAGCCTGGCGCCGACAGCAGCGCGACGGCGAACGCGACGCCGGCGATGGCGCGTCTCATCTACCTCAGTCCAGCGAGTCTGCCGAAGTTCACGGCGCGGACGGCAGCCCGCACGCCGTCCAGGTTGCCGACGTCAAGTCCGGTGCCGGCGACGATGAAGCGATTCCCAACGAGCGCGGTGACCTCGCCGCGCCTCGAGCGCGCGGACCAGCTCTCGGAACCCGGCGATCCGTTGACGGCGACCGCCTTGCGATGGGTGCCGCCCGACTGTTCGTCGTACCCGGGCGCGAGGAACATCATGATTGGCTCGACCACGATCGGTTGGAATCCTGAATCCGTGATGACGAGCTCGATCGTGCTGTCGCCTTTCTGGTAGTGGGCCTCGGCCTTCGAGTACGGCACAGGGCTGCTGACAAGCTCGCTCCGCATCGAGCTTCTGGTCCAGCCGGCGACTTCGGGCAGCAGGGCCGCGAGCGCCTCGGTCTGAACGGGAGTGGCGGTGGTCTTCGCGGCGGGTCCGGTCGCGGATGGCGAGCCTGGTCCTGGCGAGGCCTGAGCGGGCGCGGCCGCTGGCGGCGGCGACTTGGATCCGCCGCAGGCCACCAGGCTCGCGGCGACGGCAACGGAAGCGACCAGTCTGCGCATCTCGAGCGGTTCGGCCACGCGCGAATTATAGGGGAACGCCCACGGTTGACCCGCCTGAGCGATAACGCTCGCGCGCCGCGCGCGCGCAGGTCGAGATCGCGCGCCTCGGCTACATGGCGCCCCGCATGCGCGAAGCCGCCAAGCTGGCCGGGCAGAAGGACCGTGCGCGCAGCGGCACCGGCGGACGCAGCGGCGGCGAGTCGCACGGCGAGCTGGCCTGGGCGACACCATGACCTCCTTCGGCGCCACGTACCTCCGCGTTGAGGGCAACACCGACTCCACGGGATCGGCGAG
>JANOGJ010000310.1:0-3683 GCA_031405995.1 Acidobacteriota bacterium | reverse complement strand
CGTCGCGCCGTATCGCTATCTGTGTGACGGACAGCTCACGAGCTGTGTCTCGCAACTCGGGGCCGATCGCCGGCTCGACGCGCAGGGCGACAAAATCATGGCGCGACGGCGATCTTTGTCGGGCCCTCGAGCTTCGTTCTGGACGCGTCCTTCCAGTCGACCTTGATCGTCCAGCTGTAGATGCCGTCGTCTTCGAGAATGCCTTTCAGCTGCGTGCCGCCGGTCGCCATCATGACGTTCGGACTGCCGGGCGGCGGCACCGCTTTGCCGTCGATGTCCGCGTTGTTCAGGAAGTTGACGCCGTCGATGATCACGCACTGCTCGGTCGCCGCCTTGCCGGCCAACATCGCCGTGCGATCGACGATGCACACGTGCTTCTGAACGAAGTCGTCGCTCGTGCTCGTCGGCACGTAATACCCGTCGGGCCAGACGGCCGGCCGCGGGTAGTCGGGGAAGAGCGGCCGCAGGAACTCGTACCGGAAGTACGGCCCCATCGGATCGGAGCCGACGCTGATCGCGTAACACATCGAGTACACGCCTTGCGGACCGGCGGGTTGGCCGCGCTGGCCGGCGCCCTGCCCGCGCGGGGGCGTCTGGCCCGGTTGTCCCGGCGGCGCGGGCGGCGGAGGTGGGGGCGGGGGCGGCGGCGGTGGGGGTTCGAACAAGACCCGCGCCGGTCCCGGTTGGTTCGCCACGCCGACGACGCTCAACTGCGCGGGTTCTCCCGAGCGGCCCGGCGTGGGCTGGTCGGGGCGCGGCGCGCCGCGGCTGAAGATCGGCATCACGATGAGCCAGCGATCCGCGAGCTGGTCGTAGCGCACGACGGCGTCGCCGTTGTTGCGTACTTCGCACGTGCCGCCGAAGTCCTTGAACACTGTGTTCGTCGGGACCGATCCGTACAGCACCTTGCCCGACGCGTCGAAGCGCTTGCCCTTCTTCGAGAAGATCGCCAGACGCGAGTTGACCGTTTGCACGATGTGATCGGGTCCGACGGCGAGGCTGTTGTCGGACGGATTGCGCCCGGTCGACGGTCCGTGCGGGCCCTCGAAGCCCACGCCCAATCCGTCGAAGCTCGCGACGAGCGTCGCGCCCGGCTTATTGCCTGGCGCAGTTTGCTCCACGGCGGCCGATCCGGCTGGCGTCGTGATCACGGACGTCCTGATGGGGGGCGGCCCTTGCTGACCCGCCACGGCAATCGCGGCCGCGCCGAGACCGACAGTCACAACCGTGAGTACGCGCACGCGCGCTGTGTGGAGCATGGTGGCGGGCATTGTCCGCCAGCGCGCACCGTGCTGCAAGCCGCCGCGAGTACGCTACAGTTTTCGGGCGTCCACCGAAGGAGTCCGATGGTCCGAGTCACAGTGCTTGCGTTTGCCGCGTGCGCCCTCGCGCTCTCAACGGGCGTGGCGGGCACAATCCAGACGGCCAACCCTCTGGATCGACTCAGCTTCATGATCGGAAAGTGGGAAGGCGTGGCTGAGGGACAGCCGGGCAAGGGGACGGCTCGGCGCGAGTATGCCCGCGTCCTGAACGGCACGTTCGTCCGCGCTGTCCATTGGGGACAGTACCCGCCGCAGGAGAAGAACCCCAAGGGCGAAACCCACGAAGACGAGGGGTTCTTCAGCTTCGACAAGGCGCGCAAGCGAATCGTCTTTCGGCAGTTTCACACCGAAGGGTTCGTCAACACGTACGTTGAAGACGCCGATTCCACGCCGGCCAGGATCGTCTTCATCTCGGAAGCCATTGAGAACATCCCGGTCGGGTTTCGCGCGCGCGAAACGTACGTTGTGTTTGGGCCGGATGCGTTCGAGGAAGTATTCGAGATGGCCGAACCAGGGCAGGCCTTCGAAGTGTATTCGCGCACCCGGTTCAAGCGGGTGAAGGAGCCGGAGAAACAACCATGAAGCGATTGATGTGGGTCGCGGTCGTCGCAGGCCTCACGCTCGGATCGAGTTCCCTCTCCAGCCAGATTCCGCCCTACGGCGGCGCCGCGGAGTTCCGCGCCGACCTCGCCGCGCGGCGCGCGAAGACGTTGGAGGCGCTGGGGCCGGAGTCGATCCTCGTGGCCTGGAGCGCGCCCACGCGCGTGTACTCGACCGACGTGGACTACGAGTACCGGCAGGAGAGCAACCTCTTGTATCTCACCGGCCTCGACCAGCCCGAGACGATCCTCGTGCTGGCGCCGGGCGCGAAGACGAAGAAGGAGATCCTGTTCACGCTCGAGTCCGACCCGCGACGCGAGCATTGGGAAGGCCACACGTTGACGCCGGTCGAAGCCAGCGCCGGCAGCGGCATCGCGGCGGTGTATCCGCTTGCGGCGTTCCAGCCGTTCATTGAGGGGCTGCTGGGCGGCACGGGCTACCAGCAGTCGGCTGACGAGGCCGCCGCCGAGTTCGGGACGTTCTTTGACGCGATGAAAGCCGGAAAGGCGCGCGTCGGGATTTACGAGCGGATAGGGGCGCCCGGCGGTCGTGGCGCGGCGCCCGCCCAACCGCCGCCTCCGCCAGCGCCCGGATCGCGCGCGGCCTGGGTCGCCGATGCGCAGAGGAAGTTCACGGGCTTCACGCCGTTCAGCGCCGCGTCGATCCTCTCCACACAGCGGCAGGTGAAAACGCCGTACGAGCAGAAGGTCCTGCGCCGGAGCGTGGAGATCTCGGCCGAGGCGCACGTGGAAGGCATGAAGGCCGCGCGCCCGGGTCGCTGGGAATACGAAGTCGAAGCGGCCATCGAGTACTGGTACATGAAGAACGGCGCGATGTCCTGGGGCTACCCATCCATCGTCGGCAGCGGACCCAATGCGACGACGCTGCATTACGGCAAGTCGACGCGGTTGATGCAGAGCGGCGATCTGTTGCTCGTGGACGCGGCCGCAAATTTCCAGGGCCTGACGGGCGACATCACGCGCACGTATCCGGTGAACGGCAAGTTCACGCCGGAGCAGCGTGCCATCTACGACCTGGTGCTGCAGTCTCAGGAGGCGGGCATCGCGGCGGCGAAGCTCGGCGGCCCGACAGCCGCAATTTCCACCGCCTGCCGGACGGTGATCGCCGAGGGCTTGCTGAAGCTGGGACTCATCACCGAGGCGACGCCGGGTCCGGCGCAGAGCATGCAGGTCAGCCGCTGGTACACGCACGGCCCGGTGCACGGCATCGGCATCGACGTGCACGATCCCGTGGGTCAGCAGCTCGTCGCGGGATCGGCGTTCGTGATCGAACCGGGCATCTACATTCGCGAGGTCGTGCTCGACCAGTTGCCGAAAACGCCCGAGAGCGCCGCGTTCATCGAGAGGGTGGGGCCGGCGGTGCGCAAGTACCGGAACATCGGCGTGCGGATCGAGGACTCGTTCCTCATGACGCCGGAAGGGCTGGTGCGGCTGTCGGCAAAGGCGCCGCGCGACGTCGCGGCGATCGAGAAGATCGTTGGCACGGGGAAGTAGGTGGCCCACCACACCCCTTGTCACCGTCCCGACGCGAGTTTCTGGTGGCCACCGCGCTGGCACCCGCTGTGATCCGCAGTCAGCCGCGCGAGCCCGAGTTCGACTTCGTCATCGTCGGCGCCTGATCGGCCGGCTGCGTGCTGTCCAACCGGCTGTCGGTGAATCCCCAGAACCGCGTCCTCCTGATCGAGGCCGGCGGACCGGACACGAACCCGCTGATTCAGACGCCCGGCAAATGGACGTCGCT
>JANOGJ010000290.1:0-3098 GCA_031405995.1 Acidobacteriota bacterium | reverse complement strand
CCATCCGGTATTTGTACTCGACGCCTTCGAACGGCCGCAGCTCCACCTCGAACGTGTCTTGCTGCAGTGTGGCCCGCTCCAGGTTCGCCGGAGCAATCGGCTGCGCGGGCGTCACATCCGCGACCGCGCCCGACAGCGCCGTGAGTCCCAGGGCCCGGCCGGTGCCCAGCGGATCGATCCCGTACTCGGCCGGGAGGATCGCGACGACGAGGATGACGGCGGCCAGGCCAAGAGCGGCCACGGTCGCCGTGAGAATCCGGGGGCGTAAGGGCGGCGTCGTGTCGTGAGTCATCGATTCAGCGCGTAACCAGCGAGTTGGTATCCCATCAGGATGAAGCCACCGGTCATCAGCAGCGTGTTGGCGGCAAACGCGTGGCGGGCAAAGCCCGCTCGCGACCGCCAGTACGCCAGGACAATCAGCACGCCCGTGAGCGCGATGCCCTGCCCGAGCTCGACGCCGAGGTTGAAACTGACGAGATTCGCCACCAGCCCCTGCGCAGGCAGCGACAATTCCTGGAGCTTGGTGGCCAGTCCGAACCCGTGAAAGAGGCCGAACACGAGCACGGCGATCCGCGCATCCGGCCGCACGCCAAACACCGTCTGGAAGCCGCCGACATTCTCGAACCCCTTGTACACGACCGAGAGCCCGATGATCGCGTCGATCAGGTACGCGTTCGCGCGGACGTCACCCAGCACACCGCCGAGCAGCGTGATGCTGTGGCCGATGGTGAACAGGCTGACGTACATCACGACGTCACGAAGGCGATGGAGAAAGAAGATGACGCCGACGAGAAACAGCACATGGTCGTAGCCCGTGACCATGTGCTTCGCCCCAAGGTACCCAAAGGCGGCCACCGCCGGGCCGTGCACGCCACGCACGAAGGCTGCATCCCGGCGTGAGACACCGTGCGCCGACGCGATCTCCACCCAGCACACGACGGCGACCGCCACGATTACAGCCGACGCCAGCAGCGTCTTCCGCGACCGCGTCATGCGCCGATCATTTCTTGTCGTCGAGCCGGACGACAATCGCGAGCGTCTCGTCCAGGTCGTGGTCGATCGTCACGGCGATCTTTTCGTTCTTCTGGATCCGCGCCTCGGCCGGCGTGACGACCGTGTCGCCGCGAAGAATCTTCGTGTCCTTGTCCAGCTGGAAGGTCATCTGGATCGGCTTCTTGGTCTTTTCATCGACGACCGTGACCTTCACGGTGTCCTTCTCGGCCGAGACGACGGTGCCCTTGTACGTAATCTGGTGGGCGGCCACCGACGCGCCGAACAGGCACACTGTAATTGCAGCTGCGAACATGGTTGTCAGCGTTCTCATCACGGTCTCCTTGACTGGCCTGGTGTTCACGCGATCAGTCTACCGCCTACTCCGGGGCCTGGCGCCACCGCCGCCATCGCTGTTCGACCCATTCATAGAGAACCGGCAGGACGACGAGGGTGAGCAGCGTCGAGGTCACGAGACCACCGATGACGACCGTCGCCAGCGGTCGCTGCACTTCCGCGCCCTGGCTGGTGGACAGGGCCATGGGAATGAAGCCGAATCCGGCGACGAGTGCCGTCATGAGCACCGGTCGCAGGCGCACGTCGGCGCCGGTGCGAACCGCGTCCCTCAGCGACCGGCCTTCGGCGCGGAGCTGATTGATGTAGACCAGGAGCACGACGCCGTTCAGCACCGCCACGCCGAAGAGCGCGATGAAGCCGATCGACGCGCTCAGATTCAGATTCAGCCCCCGGAGCCACAGCGCGCCCACACCCCCGACCAGCGCGAACGGCACGTTCAACATGACGAGCACCGCCTGCCGGAGGTTGCCGAACGTCGCGTACAGAAACCCGACGATGACCAGCAGGACAGCCGGCACGATCAGCGACAAGCGGCGCATGGCGCGCTGCTGATTCTCGAACTGCCCGCCATACGTCACGAAATACCCTTCCGGCAGCACCACGCGCCGGCCCACTTCCCGCTGGACGTCCGCGGCAAAACCGCCCAGGTCGCGCCCGCGTACGTTGCTTTGCACGATCACCATACGCTCGCCGTTCTCGTGATTGATCAGCTCCGGCCCCTCGACGATCTGAACCCTCGCCACCTGCGAAAGCGCAACCTTGGCGCCGGACGGCGCCGTCAGCAGCAATTGCCCGATCGCGTCCGGGGTGTTGCGGTACGCCTCGGCCAGGCGCACCACGACGGGAAACCGGCGTCTGCCGTCGATGACTTCGGTGGCGGTGCTGCCGCCCACGCCCATTTCCACGGCCCGTCGCACGTCCGCCACGTTGAGGCCATAGCGCGCCAGCATCGGGCGATCCAGCGCGATCTCCAGTTGCATGGCTCCGGCGCTGACGTCGACGGACACGTCCGCGGCGCCGGGTACCGTCTCGATGACGTCTCGAATCTCGGCCGCCTTCAATTCGAGCACGTCCAGGCTGTCACCAAAGACCTTGACGCCGAGTTCCGTGCGGACGCCCGAGATCGCCTCGTCGAGCCGCATCGCCATCGGCGCCGAGAAGTTGTAGTCCATGCCGGGAATGTCTTTCAGCGCCTCGTCGACGCGCTCGACGAATCCTTCGATCTCCGTGGATTTCGGTTGGAGTCCCGGCTTGAAGTTGACGTAGACGTCCCCCGCATACAACCCCATGACCTCGGTCGCGACTTCCGGCCGCCCCATGTTCGTCACGATGCTCTGGACTTCCGGAAACTGGAGCAACGTGCGCTCCACCTCCTTGGCGATGGCCATGCCCTGAGGCAGGGATGTGCTCGGCAGTCGGCGCGTCTCGATCAGCAACGACCCTTCATCGAGCTGCGGCATGAATTCGGTGCCGAGAAACGGAACCGAGGCCAGTGTCGCGCCGAGGACGACTGCCGCGCCCGTCGTGACGACGGCCCGGTGCCCCAGCGCCCAGTTCAAGTGCCGGGCGTAGACGCGTCGAACGGCCTCGAACCAGGCCGAGGGTGTCTGCTTCACATGCCGGAGCAACAGCGACGACAACACGGGCACGTAGGTCAGCGCCAGGAGCAGCGAGCCCAGCACGGCGACACAGACCGTGAAGGCCATCGGCGCGAACATCCGGCCTTCCAACCCCTCCAACGAGAAGATCGG
>JANOGJ010000244.1:0-6442 GCA_031405995.1 Acidobacteriota bacterium | reverse complement strand
AGCAGATGGGGATTCGATGACTAGGCCGACGCGTCGATCTCCGCCTGAATCTCCGCCAGGTCCGCGTCGCCGAGCGCCGGTGAAAAGTGCTTCAGCCGAGGCAGCACCTCGGCCGTCTCGAGATACGCGCGGGCGCAGCCGATGTGGATGAAGCCGGACGGCACGAAGCGACCGTCGTCGTAGAAGAGCAGCGAGATGCGCCAGCTGTCTTTCTCGATCGGCGTGCGGCACGCGCGGCACGCGGCGCGACCCGACGTCGCGCGCTCGGCGGTGCTCACCCGCGGCAGCCGATGGTGAGCCACACCCAGCCTGGCCTCGTGCTCCAACCGCTCCTGGTCCGGCATCGCCTCTGAGGCCGTCGTCATCGTTTCCAGAAACGGCTCCGGCCGCCTGAATGCCGCGCACGGCACGTGAAACCAGTGCGTCATCTCGCCGCCGTCGTCGGCGAACGGATTGGGCAGCCGCTCCCCGAAGCGCAGCGCGCCGGCGGCGATGCGCTCGCCGCAGCCGCGGCACTTGGCCCGGCCGGTCGAGGCGATTTCGATGATGTGAGCCATGGTCTGCTGGGACGATTCTGTCACGGCGTACAATGCCTCCCCTCGTCAGGAGGCCGCATGGCGCGATTCGTCCGCTGCACCCTGGCCGCGGCCGGGGCTGCGGCGCTGTCCATTCATGTTCTTCTCGCGCAGACGCCGCCTCAGACCGGCGGCCCCCCGCCTCCGCCGCCCTGTCAGGTGTCGGCCGATCCGCAGTTTGCGCTGACTCCGGAACACCCCATGCGCGTGGGAGGCGGGCCGCTGTCCATGGCGGCGCGCGAGCGGCGCTATCTGGAATCGCTTCGGGGTCCCGCCGGGCAGCCGATTACCTTCCGGCGACTCGGGCAGGCGCGCGCGGCGGGCAAGGAGGGGATTCTCGACCGCTGGGAGGTGACGTACGAGGGTCTCGAGAAGGCGATCTCGATCTACCTCGACGCTTACTACTACGCCGATCCGAAGGCGCCCGTCGGATTCACGTGCGTGCCGTTCACGCTGGGGCCGCCGCCGATCGACGGGTTCATCGCGACGGATCTGCAGGTCCGCCTGGCGATCGAGCAAGGCTCGACGCGCGCGTTCGATCCGATCCCGCTCGCGTCCGGCGGCGCTCCTGGACGCGGCGGTCGCCGCCATTCGGACGTGGCGAGCGGAGCCGGCGCGTATCAACGGCGCGCCGGTGGTGTCCGACACGCTGCTGATCGTGCGGTTCAGATAGGCCGCGCTACTCCCGATCCGCCAGAATCAGCCCGCCGCCGTCACCCGACTGCACGCCGTACCGGTGGCCCTTCGGACAGGCGAGTTCGATGTCCGTCGGCGTCGCCGATTCGTGCGTGATGGCCAGGGGCGCGCCGCACGCGCTCTGCCGGCACGAAAAAAACGCGAGGTCGCCGATCGTGTCGTGGGTCAGCGGGCCGTCGAGCCGCTGCTTCCACGCTTGCAGGCAGCTGAAACAGACGTAGTGCGTCGTGTCGGGCGTCGCGTTGTGGCCTTCGCCGCGTTTCCACGCGCCGACGCCGGCCGTGTCCATGAACGCGAAGGCGATCGGCGCGTCGCAATCGGGGCAGGTGAGCGCGGTCACCGCGCCCGTCCTAGCCGGCGCACGCCGGCCGCGCAGCAGCCGTCGCCGTCTTCGGCCACGCGTTGTCGTTCGGGTCGCGATCGGGGAACCGGCACGCCGGGTCGAGCGTGATCGTCGTGATCGCCCGCCCGCCGAAGTCGAGCACCGCCTGGTACGTGCGGTTGCCGGTGAACCAGACGTCCACGGGCCAGGTGACGAGCGCGGTCGTCGCGTCCACCATCCTCGCGTTGGCCATCGCCTTGATCGCCGGCCCCGTCTCCGCGAACTGGACCTTGAGCACGACCGGTGACGGCATTTGACCGGCCTGACGCACCGTCACGGTGGTGCGCGCGCCGGCCGTCGTGGCGCTCTCGATCGATCCGTTCACCGCCTCCGTCGTCCACAGCCAGGAGTACCAGAACCAGTTCAGGTCCTGCTTCAACTGGTTGTTCATGAAGTGCGCGTAGTCCCACGGCGACGGGTGCTTGAACGCCCAGGCCTTCGCGTACTCGCTCATCGCGCGCTGCACTTCGGCGTCGCCGACGATGCCGCCGAGCATCGAGAGCATGAGCGGGGTCTTCGAGTAGGTCTGGAAGCCGTACAGGTTGCCCGCGTTGTTGGCGTTCCACATCATCGGCGGCTCGTCTTCGTTGCCGCTGATCTGTCCGTAGCTCTGGCCGAGGCGGTTCAGGTTGGCCGGCCGCTTCGCCGCGTCGGCGTCGGACAGGATGTTCATGTACTGGTTGAAGCCTTCGTCCATCCAGCCGTACATGGTCTCGTTGTTGCCGACCATCATCGGCCACCACTGGTGTCCGGCCTCGTGATCGGCCGCGCCCTGGTTGGAGTTGATGACCATCGGGTACTCCATGCCGGCGCTCGGGCCATCCTGGAGCGTGAGCTGCGGAAACGGGTACGGCGCCCAGAGCTTCGAGTAGAACTCGAGCGCGTGCCGGGTGATCGGGCCCGCGTTGGCGAAGAGGTTCGCCCGCTCCGGCAGGTGGACCATGTGGATCGGCACGGGGCCCTTGCCCGGGATGGTCGCGCGAGTGGCGCGCCAGACGTAGTCCTTCGACGTGGCCCAGGCGAAGTCGTTGACCATGTCGGCCACGAAGTGCCAGGTCAGGCGATTGCCCGGAGTGGGAGGGGCGCCGATGTGCGCCGTCTTCACTTCGTCAGCGGCGACAATCGTGATGACCTCGTCGGACTCGAGGACGTGCCTCAGGCGCTCGCGCGCGGCCGCTGTCAGCACCTCGTGCGGGTTCTGCAGAACGCCCGTGCCGCTTACGATCCAAAACTCGGGCACGTCGATCCGGACGTCGAAGCGCCCGAAGTTGTTGTAGAACTCGGACGGTCCGAGATACACGTTCGTGTCCCAGCCGCGCATGTCGTCGAACTTCGCAATCCGCGGGAACCACTGCGTGGGCTGGAACAGGCGGTCGTCAAACCGCTGCGTCATGCGGTGGCCCTGGCCGTTCGGCCCGCCGGGCAGCTTGGTGCGCCACGCGATCTCGAGCGTAGCCTTCGAGTTCGCCGCAATGGGGGCGGCCAGGGTGATGCGGGCGAGCGTCTGGTCCAGGCCGGCGGCCGTGTTTCGCCGCGGTCCGGGCGCCGCGCCTCTGCCGGCCGGCGCCGCAGGCGCGAGATCGAGGGCCTCGCCGTTCACGCTGAGCCGCGTGATGACCATGCCCTCGGTATTCTCGGCCGGCACCGACCCGCCGCGCGGCACGAGGCCCCTGAAAATGTTGTGATCCAGGCGGAGGTAGATGAGCGGCATCGCCTGCGGGCTGTTGTTGTGCAGCGTGATCGTCTCCGAGCCGGTGATCGTCTGCGTGGCCGGATCCAGGCGCGCGGTGATCGCGTAGTCCGTCTGGAGCTGCCAGTAGTTGGGCCCCGGCCGTCCCGTCTGGTCGCGCGTGCCGGCGTCAAAGGCGCGCCGGATCGCGTTCGTCATGGGCATGTCGCGCCGGATCGCGCGGGGGACCTGCGCGCTCGGCGGCGCTTGAAACCCGGCGATCCAGGAGGCGCCGGCGACAAGGACGAGACTGGTGAGCAAGCCAGCGGTGATGCGGCGGGTCATATGAGGCGTCTCCGTTTCCGGTCCCATTCTAGGCGCGGTGCTACCATTGTCCAGCATGCGTCGCCTCAAGCTGGTCGGCATTGTTCTTCTGCTAGTCGCGGTCGGGCTGGTCGTCCGGAACCAGGTCAAAGTGGCGCGCGGCAGAGCGGCGGGCGCGGCCGCCGAGGAGCGCCGGAACGCGGAGGCCCAGGCGCACGAGGAGAAATTCCCCGAGCACCGGAAGGCCCTGCTGGCGGAACTGCAGCCGGTGACGCTGCGGAACTGCGTGCTGGCCAGGGTCGGAGGCACGAACGACGCCGGTTATTTGATGTGCGCGAACCTGACGCAAGGCACCGAAACCGCGTACTCGTACGGCATTGGCACGGACGATTACTGGGGCTGTGAGGTTTCTCGCACGCACAGAGTCACGGTGCATCAGTACGACTGCTTCGCGCCGACCGAGGTCGTGTGCGCGGGCGCCGTTTTCAAGCTGAATAATGAGTGCGTCGGGCCCCGCACGGAAACGGTCGATGGCCGCCGCTTCGACACCATCGCCAACCAGATCGCCAGAAACGGCGACACCGGGAAGAAGATGCTCGTCAAGATCGACATCGAAGGGGCGGAATGGCCGAGCATCCTCGCCGCGCCCGACGCCGTCCTTGCCGGGATTGATCAGATCGCGATGGAGATGCATGGCATCGACGAGACCCGCATCCTGGAGGGCGTCAGGAAGCTGAAGACCCACTTCCACGTGTTGTCCCTGCACTTCAATAACATGGCCTGCACGGGCCGCCCGGCGTTTCCCTCGAGCGCCTATCAGGTGTTGCTGGTGAACAAGCGGATTGGCGTCGTGGGCCCGCCACCGGCCGGCAGTCCAACCGCGGAGTCCCTCATGGCTCCCGACGACCCGACGCACCCGGACTGCCAGTTGCCGCCGGGCCGCCGCTAAAAGGCCTTCATGCGTCTCCTCAAGTGGCTTATCGCCGGTGTGCTCCTGGTCGCGGTCGCGCTCGTGGCCCGCAACCAGTACAGCGTCTCGGTCGGCCGGGCAGGGCGTCCGGCGGCGGCCGACGCGGCGATGCCGCGCGACGAGGCCAACCGCGAACGACGGGTCGCGCTGCTCACCGAGCTGCAGCCGGTCACGCTCTCGAACTGCGAATTGAGCCGCGTCGGCGGCGTGTACAACAGCGGCTATCTCATGTGCAAGAACCTGATGGCCGGTACCAGGACCGCATACTCATACGGCATCGGCACCGACGACGACTGGGGGTGCGACGTCACGCTCGCCCTCAAAGTGCCGGTGCACCAGTACGATTGCTTCGCGCCCACCAAGTTGCGGTGTGACGGCGGCGACTTCAGGCTCAACGTGGAATGCGTCGGCCCACGGACGGAGGTCGTCGAGGGCCGCCCGTTCGACACCATCGCCAATCAGGTCGCGAGAAACGGTGACACGGGCAAGAAGATGCTCGTGAAGATGGACATCGAAGGCGCCGAATGGCAGACGGTGTTGAACACGCCCGACGAGGTCCTCGCCGCGATTGATCAGATGCCGATGGAGCTGCATGGGGTGCACGAGCCCGACGTCCTGGAGGGACTCAGGAAGTTGAAGAAGCACTTCCACCTGTTGTCGGTGCACTTCAACAACTTCGCGTGCGGCGGCGCCGAGCCGCTGCCGGCGCGGGCCTATCAGGTATTGCTGGTCAACAAGCGAGTGGGCGTCGTGGGGCCGCCGCCTCCCGGCAGTCCGACCCCGGAATCTCTGATGGCCCCCGACAACCCGATGCAGCCGGACTGCCAGTTGCCGCCGGGCCGTCGCTAAGGCCGCCTCAGCGCACCTCGCGGGGCGACGCGACGACCTTGCCCTCCGCCACTTCGCGCTGCGCGATCACGATCGCCTTGCCGGTGCCCGCGACCCGGGGGACACAGCCGCGCATCAACTGGGCCGCGCGCAACGAGGACAGGATCACGAACTCGAAGGCATTGCCGTCCGCGGGGCGATTGATCATGGATATCTCCTGGGAGCGGCGAAGCGAGGCACCAGGCGTTCTGGATTCCACAGCTGTCCGCAGGTGTCGCAGCGCCAGTAGCTGGCGCGCGTGATCTTGTGTGTCGTCGCGGCGACCGCGCGCGACAGACAGAACGGACATTGAGTCGGAGCCTCAGGCTCCCGCTCCTCAACGCGCCGCATCGAACGTCGGGCTGCCGTGGACGGGCAAATGGCCTCCGGCCGGAAGGTGGGCCGGTCGGCGCGCACCCTGCAGGGGGCACTACTCGAACGCTGGCGGGCTCAGTCTCGAACTAACGCATTGAGTATACAGGTTTAAGCGCTCTCGCGCCCGCTCGCCGGGCGACTGCGGGTATACTGTTCCTCTTACACTTCAGTCCCAGGAGTGCGATGTTCTTCACAGCCCGGACGATTGGACCCGTGACAGTGCTCGACCTGCCGGCGGTGGCGTCATGACCGGCCGCGTTCTCCGCGTGATCCGCGGCCGTGCGTGCGGGTTTATCCGCGCCGCCAACGGCCAGGACGTCTTCTTCCACGCAAGCGACCTGCATCGCCTTAAGCTCGACGACCTCGAGGAGAGCCCGGCGGTCCAGTTCCACCTCGTGGCGGACGCCGTCAGCGGCCCCCGCGCGATCAAAGTCCGAAAGAGCGTCGACCGCCGCGCGCGCTAAATTTAGATTCGGTGGATCGGCAGCGCTCCTCCCGTCGGCGTTATCGCGCGTTCGTCCAGGACTACAAGCAGAACCGGCTCGACCTCGACGCCGAGACCGGCGTCGAGCTCAAGCCGACGG
>JANOGJ010000235.1:0-3307 GCA_031405995.1 Acidobacteriota bacterium | reverse complement strand
GTCGGCGCGAGCCCCCGCTTGATCTCCTCGAGGTTGCGCGCCGGATCTTCCGACCGCGGATTGTCCGAGGTGAGGACCACCAGGTCGCTCAGTCGGGCGGCCACGGCCCCCATCAGGGGCCGCTTCGTCCGGTCGCGGTCGCCGCCGCAGCCGAACACCGTGATGACCCGTCCCGACGCCAGTGGCCGCGCCGTCTCGAGCAGGTTCTTCAGCGCGTCGTCCGTGTGGGCGTAGTCCACGACGACGCGGACGTCGTCGGTCGTCCCTGACACGAGCTGGAACCGGCCGGGGACCCGTTCGAGCCGGGCAATGCCGGCTTCGATGGCCGCGACGGGCAGGTCGAGCGCGGTGGCGGTCGCGACGACCCCGAGGATGTTGTACACGTTCGGCCGGCCGACCAGCGGCGACCGAATCGCCACGGGGCCGCGCGGCGTCGCCGCCTCGAACGCCAGTCCTTCGAGCGTCGAGTGCACGGATGTGGCCCGGACGTCAGCGGGCCGGTCGATCCCGTACGTGATCACGCGCGGCAGGCTCGCAGCGAGTTCCTGACCCTTTGGATCGTCGACGTTGATCACGGCGGGCGCGCCCGGCGGCAGCATCTCGAAGAGCCTCCGCTTCGCGGCGAAGTACCGCTGCATGTCGCCATGGAAATCGAGATGGTCGCGCGTGAGGTTGGTGAAGATCGCGGCGGCGAAGCGCAGATTCGCCGCGCGGTGCAGCACGAGCGCGTGCGACGAGACTTCCATCGCGCACGCCTTGCAGCCGTGGTCGGCCATCTCGCGCAGCAGCCGCTGCACGTCCGACGCCTCGGGCGTCGTGTGCGCGGCGTCCTGCTCCCCGGCCGGGCCCGGCGACACGCGGACCGTGACGGTGCTCATCCGGCCACTCGGCATCCCCGCGGCGTCGAACACCGAGGCGAGCAGGTAGGTCGTCGTCGTCTTGCCATTGGTACCTGTGACACCAACGACGGTGAGTTCGTCGCTCGGGTGGCGATAGAAAATGGCGGAGAGGTCCGCGAGGGCAAGCCGCGCGTCGGTCGTCGGAAGCCAGGGCACGCCAGCGCCGGCAGGCTGTTCCGTTTCGGCGACCACCGCGATGGCGCCACGGCGTTCGGCTTCGGCGGCGAAGCCGGCGCCGTCGGTCTTCTGACCCCGAATGGCGACGAACACGGTACCCGCGCCGACCGCGCGCGAATCGTGGGTAATGCCGGTCACGACGCTTGCGGCCCTGCTGGCGGCCTCGGCCGTCGCTCGCGGGTCCAGCGAGCGCGCGGCCGCCACCAGCTCGGCCAAGATCATCGACGGACTCCGGATGGAGGGGTCGTACGTGGAGGGGCCGTACCTGGGGGGGTCGTACCTCCCCGCGACAAGCGCACCGACGCCGAGCCGCCCGGTTCGACCGGCGCACCAGGCTCGGGTGACTGATCGACCACGAAACCATCGCCCGAGACCCGCAGTGTCAGGCCCGCGTTGGTGAGGATGCGCAAGGCATGCCGGCCGCTCAAGCCCCGCAGGTCCGGCATGAGGGCGCGGCCACCCACACGCGCGAGTACCGGCACCGCGTCCACGACCGTCGATGGACGCCGCACGGAAGGATCCGCGTTCGTCACGACAACGGGCGGCACGGGATTCATCGTCGGCGGAATGCCGGCTTGCCGCAGCGCCGCCTCCGCGATGCGCTTGAACGCGGGCGCCGCGACTCGGCCGCCGTAATACTCACCGCCGCGCGGCGTATCGATGACGACGACGATCGTAAACGCCGGACGCCGGCGGGACGGCACGAAGCCGACAAACGACGAGTTGAATTCGGCGGCGTACTTGCCGTTGACGACTTTCTTGGCCGTACCGGTCTTGCCGGCCACCTGATAGCGCTCGAGCCGGGCCCCGGTGGCCGTGCCGCGCTCGACGACGCCTTCCATGATCCTCGTCAGCGTCGCCGCCGTGTCCTCGGCGATGGCGCGGCGCAGCACCTTCGGTTCGAAGGCCTGGCGGACACCGTTCGTGATCGTCGCGCGCACGAGGTGCGGTTCGACGAGCAGGCCGCCGTTGGCGATCGCGCTCGTGGCCGCGGCCATCTGTAGCGGCGTGACGGTGATCTGATATCCCATCGAGACCGACGCCAGCGCGCTCTCGTCGAGCTTGGACGGATCGAAGACCCGGCCGCCCGATTCGCCCGCGAAATCCGGCGCCAGCTTCTCGCCGAACCCGAAGCGCCGGATGTAGAGCCCGAGGCGTTCGGCGCCGACGCGCGCGCCGGCCATGATCGCGCCGACATTGCTCGAGTGCACCAGGACGTCCTCGAATGTCGCCCGCTTCATCGGGTGGTCGTCGCGGATGATTCGGCCGCCGGCGAACTTCAGGAAGCCGGGTGCGAGTTCGAGCACGTCCGTAGGTTTGAGGACGCCTTCTTCGAGGGCCGCCGAGGCCGTGACGATCTTGAACGTCGAACCGGGCTCGTAGACGTCCTGTACAGCGCGATTGCGGAGGTTGTCCTCCGGCGCCTGGCCGTGTGCGTTGGGATTGAAGGTCGGGTAGCTCGCGATCGCGTAGATCTCGCCGGTGAACGGATCCATGATGACCACCGTGCCGCCGCGCGCGCTGTGCTCCTCAACGGCCGCCTTCAACTCGCGCTCCGCGATGTACTGCAGCTGCATGTCGATCGTGAGTTCGACGGTCGAGCCGGCCGTCGGCGCCTGTTCGACACGCGTCGACATCCGCTGGCGCTTCGCGTCGAACTGGACCTGCACGCGCCCCTCGCGCCCGCGGATGAGACTGTCGAGCTTGTGCTCGATCCCGCCGAGCCCCTCGTTGTCGTAGCCGACGTAGCCGATCAGGTGCGCGGCGAGATCGAGGCGCGGGTACCACCGCCGCGTCTCCGGCACCAGCGTGACCCCGTGCAGCCCGAGCGCATCCACCGCGTCGGTCTGGCTCGGCGTCACCGCGCGCGCCTTCCGCACGCGGGTCCACCTCCCCGCGGTGGCGAACCTGGCGGTGAGCTCCTTCAACTCGCCCGGAGCGCAGTCGCCGAGGGCCTCGCAGAGCGCGGCCGCCGTCACCGCGTCGTTCTTGATTTCGGCTGGATCGGCCACGATCGACGCGGCGTCCACCGAGTAGGCCAGGATGCGTCCGTGCCGATCGACGATGTCCCCGCGCACGGCGGGCGGGTGGATGACGTCGGATTGCTGGTTGCGCGCCTCGGTCGTCAGTTCGGCGTGATCCAGGACCTGCAGCTGAAAGAGACGTGCTTCGAGCGCGACCGCCCAGAGCCCGAGCAGGCCGAGCAGGAGCGCGGTGCGCTTCTTGACGGA
>JANOGJ010000225.1:0-2462 GCA_031405995.1 Acidobacteriota bacterium | reverse complement strand
CGGGCTCCACGGCCCGCGGATGCCTGATGGCCGTGCGCCTGGCCGAACGCGGCGTGCGGATGGTGCAGGTGTACTACGCGAAAGGCGATCCGTGGGATCACCACGGCGACATCCAGTTGCACCGCAGGAACGCGATGGACTCGGATCAGCCGTTCGCGGCGGTGATCAAGGACCTCAAGTCACGCGGCCTGTTCAAGGACACGCTCGTCGTCTGCGGATCGGAGTTCGGGCGGACGCCGGTCGTCGAGGTCGGCGGCGGCGCGGGCTCCGTGCAGCAAGGCCGCGATCACAATCCGTTTGGTTTCTCGATGTGGCTGGCGGGCGGCGGCGTCAAGGGCGGCATGACCTACGGCGCCACGGACGACTTCGGCTTCAAGGCGGTCGAGAATCCCGTGCACGTGCACGACCTGCACGCGACGATCCTGCATCTCATGGGGATTGATCACACGAAGCTGACCTACCGCTACAGTGGCCGCGACTTCAGGCTGACAGACGTCGCGGGCAAGGTCATACGCGACATCATCTCTTGATCGTCGGGGACCCCTGCACCCCGACTAGCGCGCTCGCTAGTGGGGCCCCAACACCCCACGCCGCTCGCGCGCCTTGGCCGTCCGTACGGAGGGCGCTTCGAACTCTGAAGCGCCGAACTGAGGCCCGCGGCTGTCCGTGCCGGGCCTCCGGGCCACGCCTGCGTCGCCCCGCTGCGCTGCCGGTTTTCAGACTGCCGCCCTTCGACAGGCTCATGAACGTCCACGCCTCGACGGGACTCGTCGGAGAGGAGGCCGCCGAATACTGGGGATCGAATCAGGCGGCGGCCGCGCTCGCCATCTGGAGCAGGACGTCCCGGGTGCACCACTACCCTGATTCGTACAACGTGCCTCTGCATCTGTTGGTGGAGCGCCTGGAGCTCAGAAACCTCTGGCGGACGTCGCCGCCCATCCACGTGCACTATCACTGGCTGTTTACGGATGCCTACTACAAGCCGGCGCTCGCGGTGCTGCGGGAGCTGGGCGCCGCGCCGGACGCCCTCGACTGGTTGACCGCGCGCCTGCCGCTTCTGTGACGCCGGCGGAACGGGTTGATCGCCGGGTCTAAAGACCCGACCTCCACATCGGCATACAATCAGCGCCTCTCCACATGGCGATTGCCGAAGGGACGTTGCTCGGCCGGTACCGAATCCTGTCGCCGCTCGGTGCTGGCGGCATGGGCGAAGTCTACCGGGCCCGCGATCCGCATCTGGACCGGGACGTGGCCATCAAGGTCCTCCCCGCCGCCTTCGCCGAGGACGCGGATCGGCTGCGCCGCTTCGAGAAAGAGGCCCGCGCCGCGGGCTCGCTCAGTCACCCGAACCTGGCCGCGGTCTTCGACGTGGGCACGCACGACGGGGGCCCGTTCCTCGTGATGGAGATGCTCCAGGGCAGCGACCTGCGGACGCTCCTCAACCAGCAGCCGCTGTCCGTGAAGAAGGCGGTCGCGATCGCGGCGCAGGTCGCGGCGGGCCTCGCCGCCGCGCACGAGCGCGGCATCGTGCACCGCGACCTCAAGCCGGAGAACCTGTTCGTGACGCGCGACGGCGTCGCGAAGATCCTCGACTTCGGTCTGGCGAAAGCGCAGCCGGCGATCAAACCGTCCGACGCCGCCGAGACCGTGACGGCGTCGATGGGAACCGCGTCCGGTATCGTGCTCGGCACCGCCGGCTACATGGCGCCCGAGCAGGTGCAGGGCAAGCCGGCGGACCCGCGTTCGGACATCTTCGCGTTCGGCGCGGTGCTGTACGAAATGCTATCCGGACGGCGCGCGTTCCGCGGCGCGACGCAGGTCGAGACACTGAATGCGATCTTGAACACCGAGCCGGCGGACGTCGGATCCGCCGAACGGCCGGTCCCGCAGGTGCTCGAACGGATCGCGATGCGGTGTCTGGAGAAGGAGCCCGCGCGGCGCTTCCAGACGGCGCAGGACCTGGCCTTCGCCCTCGATGCCCTCTCGGCGGTGTCGAGCGGGGCCGCAAGCGTCACCGCGCCTGGGGCGAAACGCCGCCGGCCGATTGTGGCGATCGCCGCCGGGCTCGCTATCACGATCGCCGCCGTCGCGGCCGGCGTCTTCTGGGGCCGCGCGACCGCGCCGCACACGTCGCCCTCCTACAAACTCATGACCTTCCGACGAGGCGCCGTCACGGGCGCGCGCTTCGCCAAGGACAACCGGACGATTCTCTACAGCGCGGTCTGGGACGGCGGGCCGTCGGAGATCTTCTCGACGCGCACTGAGAACCCTGAAGCGAAGTCCCTGGGCCTCCCCCCTGCCATGCTGCTCTCGGTGTCCTCGAAGGACGAGCTGGCGATCCTCCTCACCACTGACCGCAACCCGGGGAATTCGTTGGGCACTCTCGCGCGGGTTCCGCTCCTCGGCGGCACACCCAGGGAGCTGCTGCTCGATGTCGAGGACGCTGACTGGGCGCCCGACGG
>JANOGJ010000068.1:0-3408 GCA_031405995.1 Acidobacteriota bacterium | reverse complement strand
CCGTCGTCGAGTCCCAGTTTCGACGACGATGCGGTGATGCTGCGGGTCACTGTCACGCCCGCCAGCCCCGGCGCGACACCCACCGGCACGGTCGACTTCGTCCGCGACGGCACGTTGCTCGGCACCGCGACTCTGGCAAACGGGGCCACGAGCCTCACCACCACGATCACGAGCCTCACCATCACGACCACGGCCATGGCGCCCACCCGCACACGCACGATCACCGGTCTCTCGCCGAGATTTCACACCTCATCGGCCATTCGGCACTCTCGGCCGCGGGGAAGGCGAAGGCCGTGGCCCTGTTCCGGCGGATTGCCGAGGCCGAGGCGGCGATTCACCAGATGCCCGTCGAACAGGTGCACCTGCACGAGGTCGGCGCGCCCGATTCCATCATCGACATCGTCGGCGCCGTCTTTGGGCTCGAGTGGTTCGGCATCGACGACATCGTCGCCTCGCCGCTGAATGTCGGCGGCGGTTCCGTCCAGATCGCGCACGGCACGTTTCCGGTGCCGGCTCCGGCCACGCTCCGTCTTCTTGACGGCGCGCCCGTCTACAGTTCGGGCACGCACGGCGAGCTGGTTACGCCGACCGGGGCGCTCGTCATCACCGGCTACGCGCGATCTTACGGGCCGATGCCCGCGATGACCGTACAAAACATTGGTTACGGCGCGGGCACCCGCGATCGTGAAGGCGCGCCGAACGTGCTGCGCGTCGTGATCGGCGAGCGGGCCGAGGCGGCCGGCGCGTCAGCAACCGCGAGCGCGGACGGCCACGAATCCGTCGTGCGCATCGAATGCGACATCGACGACATGAACCCGCAGCTGTTCGGACTCGTCGGCGATCGGCTGACGGCCGAGGGCGCGCTCGAGGTCTTCCTGACGCCCGTCGTCATGAAAAAAGGCCGGCCTGGGACGCTCATCACGGTCTTGGCCCCGGAGGAGCGCCGCGCACGCTTGTGCGAGATTCTGTTTCGGGAGACGACGACGATCGGGGTGCGGTTCAGCATAGTGCAGCGTGAGACGCTGGAGCGCCGCTGGGTGGACGTCGCGGTGCCCGGCGGATCGGTGCGCGTCAAGGTCGCCGGGCGCGGCGGGGAAGTGTTGAACGCGGCGCCGGAGTTCGAGGACTGCGTGCGCGTCGCCGAGGCCACCGGCCGGCCGGTCAAGGCCGTTCAGGCCGACGCGCTCAAGGCCTGGCTGGATCTGAAGAAGTCGTAGTCATGGCGCGCTACTACCTCACCACGGCGATCGACTACGTCAACAGCCGGCCGCACATCGGCACGGCGTACGAGAAGATCGCCGCCGACGTCATCGCGCGCTACCGGCGGCTCTGCGGGTTCGACGTGCACTTCGTCATGGGCAACGACGAGCACTCGCAGAACGTGTTTCGCCGCGCCCGGGAACAGGGACTCGACCCGCTGGCCTACTGCGACCGTATGGAGCAGGAGTTCCGCGCGGTCTGGTCGCGCCTGAACATTTCATTCGACGACTTCATCCGCACGACCGAGCCGCGGCACCAGACGGCGGTGGAGACGCTGGTGCGCACGTCCCATGCGGCCGGGGACATCTACGAGGGGATGTACGAAGGCTGGTACTGCGTCTCCTGCGAGGCGTTCAAGCAGGAGAAGGACCTCGTCGACGGCCTGTGTCCGATCCACAAGACGAAGCCGGACTGGATCAAGGAGCGGAATCACTTTTTCCGGCTCTCGGCGTATCGCGATCGGCTGCTCGCGCACTACCAGGAGCACCCGTCCTTCGTCGAGCCCGAATCCCGGCGGAACGAAGTGTTGCGTTTGATCGAGGCAGGTCTCGAGGACATCTCGGTCAGCCGCGCGGGCCAGTCCTGGGGCATCCCGCTGCCGATGGACCCGTCGAGCGTCGTCTACGTCTGGTACGACGCGCTGGTGAATTACGCCGCGGCTGTCGGCTACGGGACGGACGCCGCGCGGTTCGACACGTGGTGGCCGGCCGACCTTCATCTCGTCGGCAAGGACATCACGCGGTTCCACGCCGTCGTCTGGCCGGCCATGTTGATGAGCGCCGGCTTGGCGCTGCAGCGCCAGGTCTTCGGCCACGGCTGGGTGCTGACGAAGGGTCAGAAGATGAGCAAGTCGCTCGGCACCGTGGTCGATCCGCTCGAGGCCGCCGACCGGCTCGGGCCCGATCCCCTCCGCCTGTATCTGATGAAAGAGATCGTGTTCGGGTCGGACGGCGACTTCACGTGGGATCGCTTCGAGGAGAAGTACAACGTCGACCTCGCGAACAACCTCGGCAACCTGGTGAGCCGGGTGGCGGCGATGACGGAGCGGTACCGGGGCGGGCAGTTGCGCACGACGGCGCCGAATCCACGCGTGGCGGACGTCGCCGCGGACGCGGTCCGCACCTACCGCGCGTCTATGGATATCCACGCGATCGATCGCGGCTGCTGGCAGGCGTTCCGGCTGATCGACGCCGCCAACGAGTTCATCGCGTCGTCTGAACCTTGGGTCCTGGCGAAGAAGGAAGATCATGCCGGGCTCGATGCCGTCCTCTGGACGACGACCGAGGCGCTGCGCGTGGCCGCCGTCCTGCTCGGCCCTGTCATCCCCGCGTCGGCGGAAGAAATCCTGCGCCGGGTGGGCAGCCGCGTCACCCGGCCGCAGGACCTTCGTCTCGATCGCGACGCGGCATTTGCGACGTCCGGCGAGGCCACCGTGCAACGCAAGGACGCGATGTGGCCGCGTCTCGAAGCACCCAGCACCATTTCCGTGGAGGGATCCCCTGTGAACGAGTCGTCCAAGCCAGAGACCCCGGCGCCTGCGGCCGCGACACCTGCTCCTCAGTTGGCTGCGCCGGCCGATGCGCGCATCTCGATCGACGAGTTCATGAAGATTGACCTGCGCGTGGCGAAGATCCTCGCCGCCGAGCGTGTGCCGAACTCGAAGCGGCTGATGAAGCTGAGCGTCGATCTCGGCACCGAGCAGCGCACGGTCGTGGCTGGCATCGCCGAGGCCTACGAAGCGGACGCGCTGGTCGGCCGCCACGTCGCCATCGTCGCCAATCTGAAGCCGGCGAAGCTGATGGGCATCGAATCGAACGGGATGGTGCTCGCGGCCAGCCCCGAGGGAGGCGCGCCCATGCTCGTCGCGTTCGACGCGCCGCCCGCGCCCGGCACGCGCGTGCGGTAGTGAAGGGAGTACAATTTACACCGTGAGTCGGACATTCACTGACGTCTGGAAGGAAGCGGCAGAACTCTCGGAACGCGATCGGGCGGATCTGGCCGGCTTGCTCATCGAGTCATTGGACGGCGAGCCCGACCGCGACGTCGAGGCAGCCTGGTCCGCTGAGATTGCTAAGCGGGTCGCCCAGCTCGACGCTGGCACGGCAAAGACGGTTCCTTGGGAAGAAGTTCGGCAGCGTCTCCTCGACC
>JANOGJ010000465.1:0-1858 GCA_031405995.1 Acidobacteriota bacterium | reverse complement strand
GTCCTGCGCGCGTCCCGCCAGGGCGCCGTCGTCGCGACCGATGTCCGCGGCCACTGGGCCGAAGCCTGGATCATGGCGGTCATGCAGGCGGGTGTGATGGAGGTCCTGCCCAACCACACGTTCCAGCCCTCGCAGCCGGTGCGGCGCGATCAGCTGGCCGCTGTCGTGGCGGCGCTGCTCGAGCTGGCGGCCGCGGACCAGCCGAGGGACCTGGCGCTCTGGACCACGGCGCGCCCGATGTTCGCCGACCTGCCACCGGGCCACCTCTTCTATCGCCAGGCGGCGATGGCGGTGTCGGCCGGCGCCATGACGGCCTCGGACGATGGCCGCTTTCAGCCGGGGGGCCCGGCCTCCGGCGCGGACGTCGTGCACGCGGTCGGCCGTATCGCCCGGCTGGCGGGGCGATGAGGGCGCGATGGAAGTCCTGACCGCCGCCAATCAACTGACGATTCTCCGGCTCCTGCTGGTGCCCGTCTTCGCGCTCTGCATGCTCTACGGCATGCCGGGGTGGGCGCTCGTGACGTTTGCCGTGGCCGCCGCGACCGATGCGCTCGACGGCGTCATCGCCCGCCGGACCGCGCCGACGACGCTGGGCGCCTGGCTCGACCCGATGGCCGACAAGCTGCTGCTGACGACGATGTTCGTGATGCTGACGGTGCCGGGCCCGGTCGTCCGCCTGCCGCTCTGGCTGACGGTCGTCGTGATCAGCCGTGACCTGGCGATCGTGCTCACCGTGGCGGTGGTCAACCTGGCGGTGGCGCGCCGGACGTACCGGCCCTCGCTGCTCGGCAAGGCGACGACGGTGGTCTACGTCGCCACGGGAGTGGCGGCGCTCTATGCGAACTACGTCGGCCGGCCGCTGGCGATCGTCGACGTCTGCGTGTATGTCGCGCTCGCGCTGACGCTGGCCTCGGCGTTCGAGTACCTCCGGCGCGTCACGCGGACCGATCCGCAACGCCCATCTTCGTCCTGAAGTAGGCGATCGTCGACGTCAGGCCTTCCTCGAGCTTGACCGTCGGCTCCCAATGGAGCAGCGTGCGCGCGCGGGTGATGTCGGGTTGACGCACCCTGGGGTCGTCGGTCGGCAGGGGCCGGTACACCAGCTTGCTGCGCGACCCGGTCATCCGGATGATCGTCGCGGCCATCGCCTCAATCGACATCTCGGTGGGATTGCCGATATTGACGGGGTCGTTCGTCGCCGAGTTCTTGAGCGCGACGATACCCCGGACGAGATCGCTGATATAGCAGAAGCTCCGCGTCTGCGATCCGTTGCCGAAGATGGTCAAGTCTTCGCCGCGCAGCGCCTGCGCGATGAACGTCGGGACGGCGCGGCCATCGTTGACCCGCATGCGCGGCCCGTAGGTGTTGAAGATGCGGACGATCTTGGTGTCCAGGCCGTGGAACCGGTGATAGGCGACCGTAATGGCCTCGGCAAACCGCTTCGCTTCGTCGTAGACGCCGCGCGGGCCGATCGGGTTGACGTTCCCCCAGTACGTTTCCTTTTGCGGGTGCTCCAGCGGATCGCCGTAGACCTCCGAGGTCGAGGCCAGCACGAACCGGGCGCCTTTCGCCTTGGCGAGGCCGAGCGCGTTGTGGGTGCCGAGGGCGCCGACCTTGAGCGTCGGGATCGGTAGCTCGAGGTAATCGATCGGACTCGCGGGGCTGGCCCAGTGCAGGACGCAATCGACCGGCCCGTCCACGTGGATGAAGTTGGTGACGTCGTGCTTGATGAACAGGAAGTCTCGGCCGGCCAGATGCGCGATGTTGGCCAGATCGCCGGTGAGCAGGTTGTCCATGCCCACCACCGAGAACCCGTGGTCGAGCAGGTGATCGCAAAGGTGCGAGCCGAGGAACCCGG
>JANOGJ010000030.1:0-3653 GCA_031405995.1 Acidobacteriota bacterium | reverse complement strand
GCTGCACGGCCCGGCGCGCGGGCTGCGTCCCTTTGTAACTCACCCGCCACACGCGTTTGCCGTTTGCCGATCGCCGATTAGCGATTACTTGCCCCCGCCCGAGGCCTTCTTGGACAGCACGCGGGAGTATTCCTCGATGAGCTTCCGGTACTTCGCCGGCACCTCGTCCGAGCCCGAGAGGAAGAGCTGCTCGTTGGTCGTGTCGACGCGCTTGCGGATCTCGAACTCGAGCGCCTTGAATTTGTCGAGCGCCGTGCCGTAGAGGCGCTGGAGCGCGGCCGGGTCGCCGTAGTTCTTTTCGTCGCCGAGCGCGCGGAGCGCCTTGGCGACTTCGTCGACCGGCTGCAGTTGGCCCTGCGGGATGCCCGCGGCCTGGAGCTGGCGCTTCACCTCGGCCGCGTCGTTCGCAAGCTCCCGCGCCTGATTCGCCCACTGCCGCACCTGGCCCGGATTGAGGCCCGGCCGCGCGTCGCCGCCGGAAGTGCTGGCGCTGGTCGACGGAGTGCCGGTCATTCCGCCTTGCTGCTGCGGATCGCCCTTGCCATCGCCCATCCGCTGCGAGCCCTGGCCCTTGCCCTGATCACCGCCCTTGCCATCGCCGCCTTTACCTTCGCCGCCACCCTGACCCTGGCCGCCTTTGCCGTCGCCCTTACCCTCGCCCTTGCCTTCGCCTTGGCCCTTGCCCTCGCCCTGACCCTTGCCTTCGCCCTGGCCCTTGCCTTCGCCCTCGCCTTTGCCTTCGCCCTTGCCTTGATCGCCCTTACCCTCGCCCTTGCCCTGCTCGCCCTGGCCCTGTTGACCCTGCTGGCCGAGTGCCTGATCGAGTTGCTGGCCGAGCGAGTTCATGCCGGTCGCGAGGTCGCCCAGGCGTTCGGACGCGCGGTTCAGGCCCTGGCCCTGCTGCGCCGAATCGGCCGCCTTCCCCGCCTCGCCGATTTTCTGGCGGAGCGCGTCGATGTTCGAGGTGATCTCGGCTTCGATGGGCTTGGAGTACTCCGACCCGCCGGCCATCGCCGATCGCGAGTACTCGATCTTTTCCTTCAGCATGTTGTCGCGGATCGAGCCGGCGGCTTCCTGGAGCTTCCGCGCCGCGTCGCGCTGGTTTGACGAGAGCGACTGCCGGGCCAGGTTACCGAGCTGCTGCTCGATGTCGGCGACCTTGCCGCGCATCGCGTCCTTTTCCTGCGAGAGTTGCTTGACCTGCGCGTCGCGCTGGTCGCCGGCCTTTTCGAGACCGTTCACCCGCTGCTGGACGTCTCGCTGCTGGCGCGCCAGGTCGTCGACCTGCTTCTGCAGTTCCTTGACGTTCTGCCCGGACTGCTGCGCCTGGTTGTTCTGCATGAGGCGCGTCGCCTCCTGCAGCCGCTGCGCCGCCTGCTGCGCCTGGGCGCCGCCATCCTGGCCGCTCGCCGCGGCCTGCCGCATCGCCGTCGCGGATTCCTGCAGCCGCTTCGCGGCATCCGCCAGGTCCGGGCGCTGCTGGCCCTGCCGCTCCTGCTCGCGCCGCAACTGCTCGAGCTGACGCGCGGCCGCCTCGACCTCGTCGGCGAGCGCGCGCTGCGCCGCGCCGCCGCCCTGCCCCTGCTGTTGCCCGCGCATCCGGCGCGCTTGCTCGGCCTGCTGCAGCTGGCGGCGCGCGAGTTCGCGCAACTTCTCCGCCAGCTCGTCAATCTGCTGATCCGCGCTCTGCTGCTGCGCGCGCTGCTGCGTCTCGTACTGATTCGCCATCCGGTCGAGCTGGAGCTGGAAGAGGTCCGCCAGCTCGCTCGCCATCTGGCCGCCGCCTCCGCCGCCCCCCCCGCCGCCGCCCTGCTGCTGCCGGCGCACTTCGAGCTCGTACGTCTGCTCGGCGTCCTGCAGGTGCTTGAGCGCGCGCTGTTCCGGCGCGAGCGCCTCCTTCGACTTCTGGCTCTTCAGCAGCTCCTCGGCCTTGGCCATCTCCTCGGCCGCCTTCGGCAGCAGGTCGACGATGCGCTGGATGTTCTCGCCGCCACCGCCGCCCAGCCGCTGCTTCATCGTCTGCACGAGGGCGTCGACTTCGGCGCGGAGCTTCTCCTGCGCGAGCTGGACGAACTTGATGTCTTCCTTCACCTTGTCGGCCGGGTTCTTGGCCTTGTCCCGATCCACGTTGAAGGTGGCGGAGATGATCTGCCGCTGCTGCTCGGAGAGCGCGCCGGGCTCGTTGCTGCGCGCCCCGCCCCCGCCGCCTCCGCCGCCGCCCTGCTGCGACTGGCCTTCGCGGAAGTTCTGGCCGAACGGCCGGATCTGGATGAAGTAAATGTCGCTCGACGTGGCCTTCGGGCCCTTGACGGTGTCGGAGTCCTTGGCCGTCGCGTAGTAGGCCACGAAGTCGCCCGCCTTCACGCCCAGTTCCTCGAGATAGATCGTGTGGCCGGCGCTCACTTCGGTCAGCGCCTTCGCGCCCTTGCCGTAGAGCGACACGGTCTTCTCCGGCCCGCCGTTGACCGTGTAGACGAGGTCGAGCTGCTTCACGCCGTAGTCGTCGTCGGCCCTCGCCTGGATGAAGACCTCCTCGACCGGATTCGCGGACGTGTCGCGCTTCGGCTTCGTGATCGAGACGGTCGGCAGCTGGTCCTCGATGGCGTCGATCGTGTACTTCGGCGACGCGGTGACCTTCTCGCCGCGCGGACCGGCGAGCTCGACGTGGTAGTAGCCGTCCTCGCTGATCTTGAAGCTGCCGGTGAGCGTGAGTCCGTCGGGCTGCGCCGAGAGCGTGGAGGGACTGCCCGGATCGAGCTTGAGCTGCCCGGCCGGCGTCGCCATCGTCGACGTGACCTTCACGCGCACGTCGGTGCCGCGCAGCGCGGCGACGTCGCCGCCGACGTCCACCTTCTGCGGCGGCAGCCCGGTGTAGGCCGGGAAGATGTACTCGAGCTCGAGGTTGGAGACGGCCGGCAGTTCGACGACCGTCATGTCGTAGGTCGGCGACTTCACGCCGTCGGCCTCGACGTAGTACTCGATCGACGTCTTGAGATCGAAGAGCATGCCCTCGAACATCGTCGCGTCGCCGGTGACGACGAGCGCGCGGCGCTCGAACTTGTCGGCGCCCGCTTCCTTGACCATCAACGCGACTTCGTTCGTCCGGAACCCGGCCAGCCGCGCCTTGATCGATTGATCGGATCCCTTGGGCACCTCGGCGTCGCCCGGCTCCACGCTGATGGCGTACGGGCTCGCCGCTTCGGCGCTCTTCGACAGCACGAGCAGCGCCGACGCGCCCTGGCGCAGAAATTCGGGACCAACCGAGAGCAGCAGCGCGACGACGCCGGCGGCCGTCGTCAACGCGACCGCCAGCCGGCGCAGCGTCTGGCGCCCGACGGCCTTGCCGCCTTCAATCGTCCGGCACTTCTCGACGGCCTGGGCCACCATCTTCTCGACGATCGCGGCAGGCACCGGCGGCGCCCCGTCCAGGGCGGGCTGGCTCACGTCAACGGCGGCCAGGATCGCCGCCTGGAGCGACGGCTCGTGCTCCTCGACGTAGAGCGCCACCTGCATGTCGCTGACGCGCCGGCGCATCGGCCAGACGAGCCAGAGCCCGACCAGCAGCGCGAACGTCGCGAACACCGCGATGCGGAGGCCCGTGACCGACGCCGGACTGAACTTGAACGACTGGAGGCCGAGCGAGGCCAGGACAA
>JANOGJ010000236.1:0-2694 GCA_031405995.1 Acidobacteriota bacterium | reverse complement strand
CGAGCAGCATCCCCGCGAGGTTGGCGCACGCGACGAGCAGGACGAGGCCGACCGCCAGCAGCAGCACCAGGCCCGCCGGGCGCAGCGCTTCGTCCACGTCGGGCATGAGCCTCGACACGCCGGCGTCCAGCACCCGGGGCTTTCGGCCTCGGTTGCTGATGGGGTACGCCTCGGCCAGCCGGGTCATGATCCCCGCCAGATCCCCGTCCGCCATCACCGCGGTCGCGTCGTCCTTGAGGCGCCCCTTCACGAACATCCACCGCGCGCCGCGACGTTCCAGCCGCGTGCGGCCGGTAGCCGACGGCACCACGTCGTTGATCCCGACCGGCTCCACGTCGTCCACCATCGACAGCGGAATCCACAACTCCGTGGCGATGCCTGGGACGATGCCGGGGAACGTGGCCGGAGCGACGCCGACGACTTCGTAGGTGCGGTTCTTGAGGCGGAACGTCTGGCCGAGGATGTCCGCGCGGCCGTCGAACGTGCGACGCCACATCGCGTCGCTGAGGATGGCCACCGGATGCGCGCCCTCGCCCACTTCCTCCTCGGGCCGGAAGGCGCGACCGATTGCGGGTCGCACACCGAAGGCCTGGAAGTAGTTGGTGGTGACCACCTCGCCCATCGCGAGGCGGTGCTCGCCGCCGGCGCTGATGCTGGCGAACATCATCGCGTGGCCGACCATCTCGGAGAACACGCGATTCGACGACTTCAGATCCAGAAAGTCCTGGTACGAGGTGGTCGCGGCGCCGACGCCGTCCTCCCCGCTCGTGAACACGGACACGAGCCGGTCGGGCCGATCCACCGGCAGCGGCCGGAAGAGGAGCGTGTCCACCACCGTGAAGATGGCCGTGTTGAGGCCGATGCCCAGCGAGAGCAGGAGCACGCCGACCGCGGTGAATCCGGGCTGGCGGACGAGCGTACGAAGACCCTGGCGAACATCACGAAGCATGATGGACTCTACGTGCTCAGCCGTTCGCCAGTTCGCCAGTTCACCCGTTCACCAGTTGTCAGAACGGCGAATCAGGAAAGACGATCCTCGCCGCCCGTTTTCGGTCGAACCCGTCGAGGTGCAGGAGCCAGGCACCGATGCCGGCGGCGCCCTGCATCCAGCCGGTTTGCGCGGCCAGATTCGCGGGCTGCACGCGATGCTCGGCGTGCACCCAACGGGTGCCCTGCTCGTCGCGCGTCGCCCGGGCGAGGATCTGGTCCGTCATCTGCCTGGCGAACGCGAGGGCGGCCGCGTCGCGCGTGTCCCGGTGGAACGCGAGGAAGAACTCGCCCACGCCCGCCGAGCCGCAGCAGGCGCCGACGTTGTTCCAGAAGCCGGGCGTGGCCTGCGCCGGCACGCCGCTCTGGCGAATGCCGTTGGCGGCGCGAGCCACCCAGGTGCGCCAAGCGCGATCGCCGGTGACTGCGGCGAGCCGCTGGAATAGACGCGCCGTGCCTGCCGGCCCGTGACACCAGCCGAGATAAAACAGATCGAGTCCGTCAGCCTCCGGCTCGTGGTGGAACACGAGGCAGACGTCGCCGTCCGTCTTCGCGACCTTGAGGAGATAGCGCGCGCCCGCGAGCGCAGCCTCACGGAATGTCGAGTCGCCGGTCTCCTGCGCAAGCGTCGCGAGAAAATACGCGACGCCGGCGGTGCCGTGCGAGAAGTTCGGATACAGGCGTGTCGGATTGGCCGGGCTCATCGCCCACTTCACGCCGCCTTCGGCGGCGATCGTCTGCGCGAGGAGCCGGCGGCCCGCCGCGGTCGCGAGCGCCTTGGCGTCCGCGCGTCCGAGGTCACTCGCCGCCGACAGCAGGTACAGCCCCGTACCGGACGTGCCCGAGATGATGTCGCTGATCGGCGACCACTCCACCCCGTCGCCGACGGACTTCGCCGACGCCTTGAGCCGATCGACCACGCGATTCGCCGCGTCGCGGTAGCGCGTGTCCTTCGTCGCCTTCCACGTCTCGGTCAGCGCGAACCCGAGGCCGGCCAACCCGGTGTACAGCCCCGTGTCACGCTCCGCGTCGAGCCGGGACACGAGCCAGTCGGCGCCGGCGCGCGCGGTGGCGAGGTCTGCGGCGTCGCCCGTGGCGTGATGCAGTTCCAGAAAGAAGAGGACGACGCCCGCCGAGCCCGAGTAGAGGTTCGTGATGAGCGGGGCGTTCGGCCCCGGCGTGCCGGCCCAGGCGAGCCCGGCGTCGGTCGTGACCGCGACCGACCGCAGCCACGTCGCGGCGTGCTGCGCGTCAGTGAGCAGCGCCGACGCGCGCGGTGCGGTCTGGTTGGTCGTCAGCACCGCTGATCCCAGCACCACCAGGAGGCACACCACGAGGATGCGGCGAATCATGCCGGACAGCTTACTCCGATTGCCCCACGGCATTGCCTCATTGCGCCATTAACTTTGACTATTGACAATAATTACTTTCAAATAGTAGAGTGCCGCCCATGGCCGCCTTGCTTCCCCTCGACGCCCCCGACGCCGTGCAGGGCCAGACGCGCGAAGCGGCCCGTCAGGCCCCCTCCGCCGGCCTCGCCGTCGTCAGCCGCGACCGCGCGGCGGGCGCCCTCGTGGACCCGACCAGGCGCCGCATCCTGGCCGCGCTGCAGGCGCCCGGATCGGCCACCACGGTCGCGCGCCAGGTCGGACTCTCCCGACAACTGGCCAACTACCACGTGCGCGCGCTCGAGCGCGCCGGCCTCGT